>NZ_NEWJ01000054.1:0-17431 GCF_002135045.1 Halorubrum sp. SD683 | reverse complement strand
GCCCCGCTCACCGAACCGCGTCGGCGGCGTCGACGAGGTCCGCGACGCGGTCGGCGTCGACCGGGGCGGTCGTCTCGCCGCCCCGTTTCAGCGCGGTGCCGACGATCGCGCCGTCGGCGACGTCGAGCATGTCGGCGACCGTCTCCGGCGTGACGCCGCTGCCGACGAGGCCGGGCGTGTCGAGGCCGTGGTGCTCGCGCTCGGCGACGACCGACCCGAGGGCGTCGGTATCGACCGCCTCGCCGGTCCCCGGCCCGGAGGCGATCACGGCGTCGGCGAGGCCGCGCTCGGCAGTGTCGGCGAACGACTCGGCCGTGTACCCCGCGGGCGTCAGCGGGGCGGAGTGTTTCACGTCGGTGTCGGCGAAGACGCCGACGTCGACGCCGAGGCGGTCGCGCAGGCGGAGCGTCTCGTGGGCGCGCCCCTGGACGATCCCCTGGTCGGTGACGCGGGCGCCGGTGTGGACGTTCACCCGGACGAAGTCGGCGCCGACCGCGGCGGCGACCGAGAGGGCGGCCTCGGCGTCGTTCCGGAGGACGTTGACCCCGAGCGGGAGGTCCGTCTCGGCGGCGACCGCGGTCGCGGCGCGGGTCACGCCGGCGACGACGTGCGGCGGGACTTCGTCGGGGTAGAAGGGGGCGTCGCCGAAGTTCTCGATCACGATCCCGTCGACGCCGCCGCTGTCGAGCGCGCGCGTCGCTCGCGGCCCGGTCGACCGCCGCGCGCATCGCCTCGCGGCCGTCGTCGGGCGCGTTCGGGGCACCGGGAAGCGGCGGGAGGTGGACCATTCCGAGCAGCGGCGCAGCGGTGTCGAAGGTGGATTCGAACTCCATTCTCGGGGACGAGGAGGGCCTCGGACAAAAGCCTCCCCACAGCGTTTAGGCCGCCGGCCACCTGGATCCGGTCGAGATGGGAATCGACGCGACGACGACCGGCGACGGCGACGTGACGCTCGTCTTCTCGCTCGGCGCCGCGCGGTCGCTCGCCGACCCGGCCGCGGCGTTCGCCGACGCGCGCCAGTGGAGCCGCCACGTCGGCATCGTCGCGAACGAGGCGGACCGGGTCGCGCAGTTCGCGGGCGACTACGGGATCGACAACGACTACGCGCTCACGAAGTGGGACAAGTGGGGGACCCTCGCGGACATCCGCGAGCAGAGCGCCGCCCCGCGGTGCGTGTTCGTCGGCACGACCCGCGCGGACGAGCGCGTCGCCACCGAGACGGGCTACGAGTTCTTGCGCGTCGACGAGGCCGCCGAAAAGGCCGGCTGGGAGCTCTCTGACCCGAGCGCGACCGGCGCGGACGGGGCCGCCACTGACGACGAGCGCGGCAGGGGGCGCCTCGGCCGGCTGCGGCGCGCGGTACGCGACGCCATCTCGCGGCTCCGGTGAGGCCTCGGTCCGCGCTCTTCGGTCGCCCGTCGTCCTCCGGGGTCGACCGCGGAAGGTACAAACCGTTCGTCGCCTAACGTGGGGTATGTCCTCACCGCTCGCGGACGAGCCGGTCGAACCGGCCGGCGACGACGCGGAGCCGCTCGACGGAGACGAGTGCGCCGACCACCTCGACGAACTGGGCGACGCGTGGGAGGTCGTCAACGACCACCACCTGGAGGCGAGCTACGAGTTCCCCGACTTCGAGACGGCGCTCGCGTTCACGAACGACGTGGGCGAGCTCGCCGAGGCGGAGTGGCACCACCCGGACATCTCGCTGTCGTGGGGCGAGGTCGGGATCGAGATGTGGAGCCACGAGGTCGGCGGCCTCACCCGCGCCGACTTCGTGATGGCGGCGCGGATGGACCGCCTGTACGCCGCCGACGGCGAGTGACCGCACCCGTCCTGACCTGACACATCAACAAACGGGTTTAAACCCCTCCCGGCGAAACGACGGGTAATGAGCGAGAACGTCTTCCTGGTCCCGATCGACCCGGAGAACTTCGACCGAACCGTCCGGTCCCCGGTCGATCTCACCGACTACCCCGATCGCCCCGAACCCCTCGCCGACCTCGACGAGACGCGCCTGTGGGCCGTCGACGACGACAGCGGCAACGGGTCGACGTTCGAGAAGATGGCGTCGGGCGACCTCCTGCTGTTCTACGCGGACGACGAGTACGTCGCGACCGGCCGCGTCGGCGAGGCGTTCGCGGACGAGGACCGCTGGGTGAGCGGGACCTTCTGGACCGCTTTCCCCACCACGCGGGTGTACACGGTCACCGACTTCGGCGCCGTCGCCGCGCCCAAGCGCGCAGTCAACCGGATCTTCGACTACTCGTCGTCGTACACGCCCGGCTTCATGCGCGTCGCCGACAGCCGCGTGACCGCCGACCTCTCGTCGATCGAGTCCGCGCTGGAACACTACACGAAGCGGAACGCCTGAGCCCGGGCCGCACGCGACGCTCCGTCGCTCCTTCAGTTCTCGACCGAATCCGTGAGCGTCGCGTACGCCGGCTCGTACGCCGCCGCGATCCGGTCGGGATCGCCGCGGACGTCGCCGGACAGCGCCGGCAGCGAGACGGTCGCGAGCGGCTCGATCATCTCCGTCACCGCGTCGACGTGCTCCTCGCGGCTCCCCTCTCGCGGGCTCCCGGCCGCGACCGCGCGGGCCTTGGCGTAGCGGTCGCCGGCGTATAGCCGCGCGCGGCCGGGGTCGACGACGGCGACCGCGTCGGGCGCGACCGGCCCGTCGCGGGGAAGGGTCCCGGCCACGTCGGCGTACGACTCGACGACGACCGGGACTGGCGTCCGCGCGACGCGGTCCGCGAGCCGCTCGATCGCGGGGAGGTGCGCCTCGGCCATCACCTCGTTGAACGCCGGTACGTCGCGCACGCGAGTCGCCTCCGCGAGGGGGAGGCGGTCGGTCAGCGCGTCGGGGAACAGCCCCGCCTCCTCGGCCGCGCCGTTGACGACGAAGCGCGTGCCGGACGCGGTGGTGACGCGGTCGCAGAGGAACGTGCGCTCTGCGTCGCCGAGCATGCCCGTCCGTCCCGGCGTCGGTCGCCAGAGCCGGTGGACGGGGTTGATCGATTCCGGCGTGACCGCCGAGGGCGACGGGGAATCGTCGTCGGCCGCCGCGAGCGCGCGGGTGTTCGCGGCCGCGAGGGTGCGGGCGTCCTTCCCGTAGAGTCGGGCCGCGTCGGTCGCGATCAAATAGTCGTCGTGGTCGAACCAGAGGTCGTTGCCGGCCCGGGGCTTGACGCCGACCGCGTCGCCCGCGCGGTCGGCGAGGTGGGCGACCAGCCCCGCCGAGAAGGTGGTCTTGCCGGCGTCGACGCGCGCGCCGCCGGCGACGAGGTACGTCGGCGGGTCGGATCGGTCCCCGGTCACGCCGACTCGTCGAGTTCGTCGGAGTCAGCGTCCGACTCGGCGTCGGTGTCGGACGCCCCGCTGTGGTCCTCGTCCGTGGCGAGCCCGTAGTATCCCGGGCCGTCCTCGGTCAGGGGCTCGGCGACGACCATGTCGTCGGCGTGGACCATCACCCACGGGACGGCCCAGTCGACCAGCACGGCCTCGGTGTCGGGGTCGACCTCGGCGTCCGGTTCTAACCCCTGAAGCAGGCGACCGATCTCCGGGATCGTGTACATCTGGTCCGGCTCGAACAGCTCCGCGGGCTCGTAGAAGTCGCACGGGTAGGTGGCGTCGAACGCCGACTTCGGTTCGGGCATGCGCGAGCGTACGCGACGGCGTCCGTAAACGCTGCCGATACGGTTCGAACCTCATTCCGTGGGGTGGCGCGCGCCTTCGAGTGGCCGCCGAAGGCGGCCGCGAGGAGCGCGTGCGATGGAGTCGGCCGACTGGAGGGAGGCCGACGAGGCTGGGGCGGTGAGAGGTGCGGTGCCGTGCGGGACGGAGCTCAAACGGGCAGCCGCGCTCGCCGAATCCCAGCGACGCAAGCACCGCAGGGAGTGAGCACGGCGGACGACCGCGGAGCGCAGCGAAGCTGTGGGAGTCGAGCGCGGCTGGGGCTTCGGAGGCGTTCGTCATCGCTTCGCCGGCGACCAGTCATGACCCACACCGCCTACGCGAACCCGTCGCTCACCGGGCAACACGCTGCGAAAAAATGCGGATCTCGACGCGCGTAACGCGTCCGGAGACGCGCTTACTCGAACAGCTCGACGGCCTGCTCGTAGCGGGTGGACGGCTCGTCCCAGTCGACGACCTCAAAGAAGTTGTCGACGAACTCGCCGCGAGCCGGGCCGTAGTCGTGGTAGTAGGAGTGCTCCCAGACGTCGAGCGCGAGGATCGGGTGACCGCCCCAGACCGCGCCCTCGTCGTGGTTGTCGACCACGACGTTGCGAAGCTGATTCGAGAACGTGTCGTACACCAGCAGGGCCCAGCCGCTCGCGCTGCCCGCGGCGGCTTCGAACTCGCCCTTCCAGGCCTCGTACGAGCCGAAGTCCTTCTCGATACGGTCGGCGAGGTCTCCTTCGGGCTCGTCGCCGCCCTCCGGCGACATGTTCTGCCAGAACAGGTCGTGGAGGATGTGGCCCGACGAGTTGTGGGTCACGTCGCGGATGGCCCCGGCCGACGAGGAGAAGTCGTGGTCCTCGCGGTTGGCCTCGAGCGTCTCCTCGGCGGAGTTCCAGCCGTTGACGTACCCCTGGTGGTGGGTGTCATGGTGCCATTCGAGCACCTGTTCGGAGATGTGCGGTTCCAGCGCGTCGTAATCGTACGGCAGCGGATCGAGTTCGTAACTCATGCTTGTATCACCTATCACGAACATGTGCCGGAAACCTGTTAAAGATAATGCGGCACGTGGTACCACGCGTCACCGGACGTGAGTGTTACCGGGCGTTTCAGGCCAGCAGCGATGTGATTGCGGTTCCGGCGGTCGAAAGCGCGAGACGAGAGACCGATCCGAATCGGCTGTCGAGAGAACCGAGTAACTGAATTCGGTTTCGCGGTCGCTCACTGATTCAATCCCGCACGAGACGCGCGCGGCGCGAGCTGCGCCGCGCACCTACGGTGGGACTGGGATTCGAACCGATGTGAGACGGTCACCCTCGCTCCGCTCGGGCGCTGCGACTCACAGGCTTCGAATACCGCACGAGACGCGCGCGGCGCGAGATGCGCCGCGCACCTACGGTGGGACTGGGATTCGAACCCAGGAAGCCGTGAGGCTACCTGCTTTCAAGGCAGGCGCAATGGGCCACTCTGCCATCCCACCACACGTGACTGCTCGGCGTCGGACGACTAAGTGGTGTCGGATCCGACGCACCGGGCCCCGCCGCCGCGCACGAGACGCTCAGTCCCGAACCAATCGTTGCTCGCCGTCCTCGACGACCACGTCCAACCCCTTCTCGTGGACGAACGCGGCCGTGTAGTCCGGCACGACGCGCTCCGCGGCGAACCGCGCGCGGAGCATCGGGACCACGTCGAGGAGGTCCGCCCCGGTCTCCAGCGAGGGGGACGGCTCGACGAAGTCCACGGAGCGGTCGGCGTCGCGGCCGCGCTCCGCGAGCGTCGGCAGCGCGGGCGCCTCGAAAGCGCCGTCGAAGTCGATCGGTTCCGTGAACCCGGCGTAGTACGCCCGGCCGTCCGTCGAGGGCCCGAGGACCACTTCGGTCGTCCGGAGCTTCATCGCCGCGGAGTCGACGCTCGTCCGCGAGAGCAACGGCGCGGTCGGGGTGACGACCGCGACGGAGTCGGCGCCCTCCTCGCGCAAAAGGTGGGTGACGGTGTTGCCGGCGCGCGCGCCGAACGACGAACCGACCTGCCGCTCGAAGCGGACCTCGTCGGTGCCGCCGAGGGTGTCCGCGACGAGCGTCCGCAGCTCCGCCTCCGGACTCGTCTCCGTCCGGTGCTCGGCGGGGAGGTCCTCGTCGTTGGGATAGTTGACGAGGAGCTCGCCGCCGGAGCGGTCGACCGCGAGGACGGCGTCACGGAATTGCGCCTCGTAGAGGTCAGCCGCCTCGGCGGCCGACAGCGGCGTCGACTCGGCGATCGCGGTTCCGACGAGCCCCTCGCGGGGCGGATTCGCCAGCAGGACGACGACGGTCATACGGGATCGCGGCGCGGGAGCGCCTTCAAGTCGCCGTTTCGGTCCGAGGAAGGGGAGCCCGGACGCGCGGACCGATCTGGGAGATGCGGCGGTCGGTCAAGAGAAGTCGCGGCGCATCGCGATCTCGAACCACGGGCAGAGGCGGAGCTGCCGGTACAGCTCGGGGTTCTCGTGGAGGTGGTCGTAGTCGGCCCACAGCATCCCGCCGATCTCGTCGTCGTCCGGGTCCAAGGCGGTGTCGTCGAGGGTCACCTTCAGCACCGCACACACCTCCCACTCGACGCCCTCGTTCGGGTAGTAGCGCTTGTACTCGAACTTGTCCGTCACCCGGAGGTCGTCGTACTGGTCGGGCGAGATGCCCAGCTCCTCTTCGAGGCGCTGCTCGGTAGCGTCCTCCTGAGATTGTCCCTCGACGGGGTGGGAGGCGACCGTGCCGTCCCAGTGGCCGTCCCAGAGGCGCTTGTTCGGCGCGCGCTGGGCCAGCAGGATCCGGCCGTCCCGGTCGAAGACCAGGCAGGTGAACGCGCGGTGGCGGATCCCGTCGCCGGTGTGCGCGTCGAGTCGGTTCACCGTTCCCTGCGCGACGTCGTCCGGGTCGACGGCGATGACGTCCTGAAGCGCGTTCTCGTGGTCGGTGTCGCTCGCCTCGCCGGTCGCGTCGTCGCCGGCGGGATCCCCCGGCGCGGCCGCGTCTTCGGAACTCATGCGCGGTACGTCGCAGACCAAGGCTAATAAGGGTTCGATACGACGGTCGCCTCGCCGCGCCGGTCGTTCCGCTTTGGCCCGCCATCCGCCGATGCTACCGCCCGCCGCCCGGGGGCGCTTCGACGCTCTTAACCGCGTCCCGGCGCTACTAGCCGCGGATGAGTGACCCGGCGCTCGACGTCGTCGAGTTCGTGTTGACGACGCACTTCTACACGCAGAACCGCGACCTCGACGAGAACGACCTGCCCCCGCGGTTCCGACAGGTGTTCTGGTCGGCCGACGCCGCCGAGGACGCCCCCGGCGGCGTGGAGCGACCGCTGAAGGCGACCGACGAGGCCACCCGCACCGCGACGGGCGTCGAGCGACCCTGGGACGCGGTCTCCGACCTCCTCTTCACCCAACGCACGGAGTTCTCCGGCGAGATATCGCTGACGCAGCCCGGAATGGGACTGGAGTGGTACCGCGACCACGCCGACGACGACCGGATCGCCGGGAACCCGACGCTCGTCGCCGCCTTGGAGGCCGCGGACGACCTCGATGCGCCGGTGACGCGCGAGGCGGCGAGAGACGACGTGCGGCCGGTCCAAGCCGACCGCGTCTGGATCGACGCGCTGCTCTCGCAGTACTTCGACGAGGACGAGGACGGGGAGATGCTCGACCTCGTCAACGTCCGCGCGCCCGAGGAGATCGAGACGACGCTGGCGGACCTCGTCCTGACCGGCGACCAGGAGGGCGAGATCCAGAAGATCGTCAAGGCGATCGAACACCGCGAGTACCTCGCGGAGATCGGCCTCCGCGAGATCGGAAAGCTGCTGTTCGTCGGCCCGCCCGGCACCGGAAAGACCACCGTGTCGCGCGCGCTCGCTCACGAGCTCGGGCTCCCGTTCGTCGAGGTGAAGCTCTCGATGATCACGAGCCAGTACCTCGGCGAGACGTCGAAGAACGTCGAGAAGAGCTTCGAGGTGGCCAAGCGGCTCTCGCCGTGTATCCTCTTCATCGACGAGTTCGACTCGGTGGCGAAGACGCGCCGCTCGGACGAGCACGCCGCCCTGAAGCGCGCGGTGAACACCCTGCTGAAGTCGATCGACGAGGTGTCGCTGGTCCGCGACGAGGTCCTCCTCATCGGCGCGACGAACCACCCGGACCAGCTTGACGCCGCCGCGTGGCGCCGCTTCGACGAGATCGTCAACTTCCCCAAGCCGGACCGCGACATGCGCGCGGACATCCTCCGCGTGGTGACCAAGGAGATGAAGATCGCGGACTTCGACCCCGAGGAGGTCGCCGACCGGACCACCGGCCTCACCGGGTCCGACCTCCGGATGGTGCTCCGCGAGGCCGTCCTCGGCGCGCTCACGGAGGACCGGATGACGATCACGCAGGCGGACGTGATGGAGGCGGTCGAGGACTTCGAGGAGCGCGACAACCTCAAGAACATGGACATGATCGACGGGGAGGGCGCCGAAGTCCTCGGCGAGACGGGGTCGAACGACGCCCACGACCACGCGGATCACGACCACGATCACGCCGACGAGGGGTCACCCGACCCGGCCCGCGGCGCCGAGCCGCAGGGACGGACGCAGGACTGACGCGTCGGCTTCGGTTCTGCGGTCGAGTATAAACGCCGAGTTCGCGGCGACTCAGCGCCGAACGCCGGCGACCGTATAGCCGAACCCGCGATCGACGATCCGCGGGTCGAGGCCGGCGTCGTCCATCGCGGCCGCGAGGTCGTCCGGCGCGCGGAACCGCGACTCCATCCCGATCGCGCGTTCGCCGACGGCGAGGAGCCGTCCGAGCGGGTGGTCCGGATCGAACTCCCGGACGACGAGCGCGCCGCCGGGCACGAGCGCGCGGGCCGTCTCCGCGAGCGCGGCGTCCTGATCGGGCAGGTGGTGGAACGCGTCGACGACCGTGACCGCGTCGACGCTGGCGTCCCGGAACGGCAGTCGCCCCGCGTCGCCGGCGAGGCCAGAGAGTCCGCGGACGCGCCGCGCCCGTGAGAGCATCTCGACGGAGGCGTCGACGACCGTGATGTCGGGACCGGTCAGCGCGGCCGCCGCCCGTCCGGACCCGCCGCCGACGTCGAGGAGGCGCTCGATCGGACACTCGGCGTGGGCGAGCCCCGCGGCGAGCGCCTCGCCGTCCGCCGGCGGCATCGCGAGGTCGTACAGCGGCGCTACCCGGTCGAAGAAGCCCACGTCGCCGAGTCCGTACATGAGCGGAATGAGCCCGGCGACGGATAAAGAGCCACCGACCGTGTTTAACCGCTCGACGCCGTACGACGACCCATGGAGTACGCGCTCGTCTGTCCCCCGGACGAGGGGACCACCCTGCGGCTCGATTACCGGGCCTTCGCGTACGCCGGGAAGTTCGTCGTCGGCGGGCCGGGGAAGTCGGTGATCCGGACGCCGGACGGGAGCCCGGCCGCGCCGGAGTGGGAGCCCGACGAACCGCTACCGGAAACGGTCAACCGCGACGCGTTCGACGAGGACGTGATCGCCGCCGTCTCATTCTCCGCGGACCGCACCGACCCCTCCTGCTGTCGACTCCGTTACGTCACCGTCCACGCCGCGCGGCGCGGCGAGGGGATCGGCCCGCGGCTCATCGGTGAGACCGTCGCCGACCTGTCCGCCGCCGGCTTCGAGCGCGTGAAGATCGCCGTGAACAACCCGTTCGCGTACGAGGCGTGCCACAAGTGCGGCTTCGCGTACACGGGGGAGCAGACGGGTATCGCCGAGTTGGAGCTGGCGCGACCGGCGGCGGCGCCCGCGGACGCAGAGCCAGAGCGGTACCGCGAGGGGCTGGAAGCGTTTCGCGAGACTGACGGGGAACTGAGTCGAGCGGAGCGCCGATTCGTCGCCGAGCGGCTGAAGCGCGGGCCTCCGGAACTCGACCGGAGCCCGCGTGACGGCGGCTAGTTGAGCGCCCAGATCGCGTAATTGAGCGCGGTCGCGAAGCAGACCCACGCGAGGTAGGGGAAGAGAAGCGCCGCCGCGCGCCGGTCGACGCGGTCGAACGCCAAGACCGTCGCGACGACCAAGGGGAGGAGGACGGCGAGGACGACGAGCCCGAGGTCGGGGCGTTCGAGCCCCCAGAAGACCGGCGACCACGTGACGTTCAGGACGAGCTGGATCCCGAACAGCGCGAGCGCCGTTCGTACGCGCCCCGCCGACGCCGCACCGTCGCGTCCGGCGAGAGAGACGAGGGCGGCCGCGGCGCCGCACAGCGCGTACAGGATCGGCCAGACGACGCCGAACGCCCAGCCGGGCGGGTAGAAGGCGGGCAGCTCCAGCGCCGCGAACCACGCGCTCTGTGTCGTGGTGAAGGGGACGCCGAGCGCGCCGATCAGGTTGACGGCGACCGCCGCGCCGGCGATGCGGAGGGCGTCGCGTCGGTCCGGAAGCCGAGAGGTCGCGGTCGTCGCCATGGGCGTTCTCGACCCCGCTCGGGCTTAAATCCCGCTCAGATCGCGTCGTAGTCCTCCCGGAACGTCTCCAGCGTGGCCGCGAGCACGCCGATCACGATGGGGCCGACGAAGAGCCCGGTGAACCCGACCGAGTAGATGCCGCCGAACACGCCGAGGAGGATGACCGCGGGGTTGAGGTGCGCCTGCTGGTCGATGACGAGCGGTCGGGCGTAGTTGTCAACCATCGCGATCACCGCGACGCCGTAGACGGCGAGGAACACGCCCGCGGTCACTTGATCGATGATCACGAGGTATGCGGCCGCCGGCCCCCACACGAAGAAGGCCCCGATGAGGGGTAAAAGCGCCAGCACCGCCATCACGAACGTCCAGAACACCACGTTGGGGATGCCGGCGGCCCACAGGCCGAGCCCGGCGACCAGTGCTTGGAGCAGCGCGACCGAGATGTGGCCGATGACGACCCCCCGAGTCATCACGTTGACGCGGTCGACGAGGTCGGCTGTGACCTCCGCCGGCAGCGGGCTCGTCTCTCGGATCCACCCGACGAACGCCGGACCGTCGATAAGGGTGTAGTACACCAGAAAGAGCGCGAGCGACAGGCCGACCGACGCTCGGATCGCCGTGTTCAAAACACCGCTAAACCCGCCGAACAGCGTCTGGACGAGTAGTTCGCCGCCGGTCTGGAGGAGATCGCCGATCTCGGGGTCCTGTCCCGTGAGCGTCGCGATTTCGGCTTCGATCGCGGCCACGTTTATCGACGTCTCGCCCGCCGCGATCGCGGTGAGGTCGCGGACGAACACCAACGTGATGTACGCAAGCGGCAAGATCACGGCGACGATGGCGGAGAGGATGAGCGTCAACGCTGACAGCATCTCGCCGAACCGCGTCGAGACGCGACGGCGGAGCCGGCGCGTGAGCCGCCGGTGGAAGGGGTAGAGGATGAACGCGAGGATCGCCGACGCGATCACGTACTCGACGAACGGGAGGATGACGAAGAGCGTGAGAAGCGAGACCGCTCCCATGAGCAGGAGGAGGAACGATTGCCCGCGGTTCATACGCCACGGTGTCCCCCGCGGATTATAAACGTGCCCGGCAGGCGGACGCGGTCGGCGGGTCTGCCGGCGAACGTGAGAGCGAAGGCGGATCTACCGACCGACCGTGACGGCGATCAGGCGCTCGCTTCGTCTTCGTCGAGGCCGGGCGCGGTCGCCGGGTCTACCTCCTCTGGCTCCTCTGCGCCGCCGCCCACGACCGTCTCGCCGTCGTCGGTCTCGACGTACACGTCGTCCGCGAAGCCGGCTAGCGCATTCTCGTACTCCGGCTCGTCGAGCTTCCCCGGCGTCTCGGGGGCCTCGGCGAGACCCTCGGGCGGGCGGAACTCGCCCAGCGGGTCGTCGATGGTGATCCCGAAGTCGGTGAAGAAGGACTCGTACCGGCGGTAGTGCGCCTCGAGCTCGTCGCCCGGGATCTCCATCATCTCCGTCCAGCCGTGGTTGAAGAAGTCGAAGTTCGCCTGAACGTGGGTGATCTCGCGGGCCTCGGCCTCCGGGAACCCGGCCTCCAAAGCGGCGACGTAGGTGTCCATCGTCGCGTCGAAGAAGCTGTCGAGGTGATCGCGGCGCTCCTCGCGCCGGTCCTCGTCCGCCTTGTTGAGGAAGATGCTCGTGTGGAGGTCGACGAGCTTGTCGTTGGCGACGTCGCCGACGACCGGCGTGGTCAGCGCCTTCTTGGCGGCCCAGTGACGGATGTTCTGCCGGATTTTCATATCCGCGATTGGGCCGGGACGCTCTTGAATGTGTGGCGTCTCATCGGGTCGAAGCGCGACCCGGCAACCGTTTCAGCTCTCGCCGAGCGCGTACACGTCACCCGCATGGGTCGCCGCGAGGACGACGCCGTCGACGACGGTCGGGGCGGCGCGGACGCCCTGGAGGAGGACGTCGGTGTAAGAGCGCTCGCGACTCCGGAAGGACCACCGCTCTGTCCCGTCTTCGACCGCGATCGCGCGGACGGTCCGACCGTCGCCGAGGTACGCGACCCCGTCCGCGACCATCGGCGCGGTCGCGCCGGCGATCTCTTCGTCGCTCCACAGGCGCTCGCCGCCGTCGCCGACGGCGACGAGGCCGAGTTCGGTCGGAACAACCGCTCTGTCGGCCGTGACGGCGACCGATCGCCGGACGGGCCCCGGGAGGTCGTCAGTCCGTTCAACGCTTCCGTCGCCGAGGTCGAGCGCGTACAGGGTCCCGGCCCGCGTTCCGATCAGGACGCGGCCGTCGGCGACGGTCGGCGTCGCGGTCGCGTCGCCGTCGACGTCGGTCGTCCACAGTTCCGCTCCCGAGGCGGCGTCGTAGGCGACGACACGAGGACCGCCCGCGCCGTAGACGACAGTTCCGTCGGCGACGGCGGGCGCGGAAGCGTACTCAGCGAGGTCGTTGCGCCACCGTTCGGTCCCGTCGCGGTCGAACGCCGCGACGGTCTGCGTCTCGTAGCCGCCTCCCACGAACACGCCGTCGGTGGTCACGGTCGGCGCCGTCGTGATCTCCGCGTCGGTCAGCCGCCGCCACCGCACCTCGCCGCTCTCGGCGTCGACGGCCGCCAGTCCGCGGTCTGTCTCGCCTCCGCCGTTCCACACCGTCACGTATGCGATGCCGTCGCGAACCGCCGGCGTCGACGACCCGTCGTGACCGACCTCCGTCGACCACTGTACCTCGCCGGTCGCGAGACCGAGACGAAACAAGGTCCCCGAGAACGAGACGTACACCCGATCGCCCACGACGACCGGCTGTGAGTGGTCGTACCGGTACGGCGTCCGGCGCCAGAACACGTCGACATCGTCTTTCGGTCCCGCCTCCTCGCAGTGTCCTCCGTGCGCCGGTCCCCACTGGAACTGCGAGCGTGCGCCGTCCTCGGCGCCGTTCGTCTCGACCTCCCGGTTCAGTTCGGGGTCCGGGCGGTCGCTGTCCGATCGCTCGTCGTCGCCGCCGCGCACGTTGTCGAGACAGCCACCAACTCCGACGAACCCACCGACCGCCAAGGTAGAGAGGGCAGTTCGTCTGTTCACGCCGCAACGTCCCCGAGAGCGTTATAAGTGCCTTCTGTCGCCGGCGGGGTCGAGGCTTCCGTGGTCGGAATTATTATTGTGTGTGGAGCGCAATACTAAGCCGACCATGGACGACGCTGACGACTGGGCGGCGCAGGTAGAGGCGCAGCGAGCGGCGAAGGTCGAGCAGTTCCGCGACTCGGCCCGGTCGCCGCTGCCGGTCTCGATGCGAGGCGACGCGTTCCCCGGACTGGCGTACTTCGATCCGGACCCGGCGTTCCGGTTCGTGGTCCCGCTCCACGAGCACGACGAGAAGGAGACGGTGACCGTCGAGACGACCGCCGACGGCGAGCAGACGTACAGCCGCTGGGGCGAGTTCCGCTTCGAGGTCGACGGCGAGCAGGCGACGCTTCAGGCGTACCGACCGGCCGACGGCGCGGACCGGTTCTGGGTGCCGTTCCGCGACGCGACCAGCGGCGAGGAGACGTACGGCGCCGGTCGCTACCTCGATCTGGAGCCCGACCGCGACCGCGTCGACGGCGAGTGGATCGTGGACTTCAACCTGGCGTACAACCCGACGTGCGCGTACAACCACGCCTACGAGTGCCCGCTCGTACCGACGGAGAACTGGCTCGACGTCGCGATCGAGGCCGGCGAGCGGGACTTCCCCGCGGAGCCGGCCGGCGCGGACCACTGACCGGGACGCGACTTTTTCTGCGGGCGTCCGCGATCGACCGCCCTCCCCCCGTCGCGAGAAGGCCCCGAGTACGGCGTTTCCGGCGGGCGTGCGTCTCGGCCGCACAGTGGCGGGCGCGGATGACAACCCACATTAACCGTGAATCCGAACGCCGGGATATGAGCGATTCGTACGTGATCGTCGGTGACGGTATCGCGGGCGCGTCCGCGGCCGAGACCCTCCGCGATGAAGTGCCCGACGCCGAGATCACGGTTCTCACGGACGAGGGAGAGTCCCTCTACAACCGGATCCTGATCAAGGAGTACGCGAAGGGGAAGCTCCCCGAGGCCCCGATCTCGATCCATCAGGAATCGTGGTACGACGACCACGACGTCGACCTCCGGCTCAACACGGTCGTCGTCGACATCGACATCGAGAACGACGCGGTCCACACCCACGAGGGCGAGACGTTCGAGTACGATTCCCTCCTGCTGGCCGTCGGCGGCACGCCCCAGCAGCTCCCGGTCGAGAACGCCGACGCGGAGGGGATCCACCACTTCTGGACCTTCCAGGACGCCCGCCGGATCAAAGAGAGCGTCGAGGGCGCCGAGCAGGCTGTCATCGTCGGCGCCGGACTGCTCGGCATCGACTTCGCGGCCATCTGCGGCGCGCAGGGCGTCGAGGCGAAGTACCTCATGCGCGGCGACAACTGGTGGCGCTACGCGCTCTCGGAGGAGGGCGCAGAGATCATGCACGAGGCGATGCGCGAGCGCGGCGTCGAGCCCGTCTTCGGCTCGGGCGTGGACCACTTCGAGGTCGACAGCGACGGCCACGTCGAGGCCGCGGTCGACCCGAACGGCGAGCGCTACGAGTGCGACTTCGCGGGCGTCGCCATCGGGCTCGACTTCAACACCGAGCTCCTCCAAGACACGCCGCTGGAGCTCGACGACGGCATCGTCGTCGACGAGTTCATGCGAACCAACGTCGACAACGTGTTCGCCGCGGGCGACATCACGACGTTCAACGACCTCATCCTCGGCGAGCGCGCGAAGAACGGCTCGTGGGGGTCCGCGAAAGAGCAGGGGACGATCGCCGCCCGGAGCATGGTCGACTACGGCGCCGAGGAGTTCGAGTGGGTCTCCTCGTACTCGATCACGCACTTCGACTTCCCGTTCCTCTCGTTCGGCCACCCGACGCTCGGCGACGACTCCGTGGAGGCGACCACCGGCGAGAACGAGTGGCGCCGCGTCGCGCTGAAGGACGGGAAGGTCGTGGGCGGCGTGCTCATCGGCGACCTCTCGCCGCAGTCCGCCTTCAAGCAGCTGATGCGCGAGGGGCGCGACGTGAGCGGGCAGACCGACCTCCTCATGGAGCCCGGGTTCTCAGTCGACGACCTGGCGGCGACGACGGAGCAGTAGACCGCGGCGCCGCCGTGAGTTCCGGTACCTTTTGGGCCGCGAGCGCGTATTCCTCATACCGATGAGCTCCGGACGGTCCCCCGACGACGAGTTCTTCGCCGCCTTCGTCGCGGAGTGTTCGGACCCGGTGGTCTCACTCGACCGCGAGGGGACCGTCGTCTACGTCAACCCCGCGACCGAAGCGGCGTTCGGCTACGCGCCCGACGAGCTACTTGGACGCGACCTCGCCTCCGTCGTCGTGTCGGACGTGGGCGATGCGGGTAGCAGGTCGGTTCGCGACCGGCTCGCTCGGGCCGAGGGGCTCGACGAGAGCGGGAGCGTCTCGGTGCCGATCCGGCACGCCGACGGTCACACGGTGACGTTCTCCGCCCGCTTTCACGAACACGGCCCGGGTCAAGAGGGCCGCAACGGCGACGGAGACGACGACGGCAGCGGGGGTGGCGACGGCGAGCCGAGTCCGGACGACTGCGACGCGGTGTACACTGGGATCTTCCGCGACGGCGTCGAGGAGATCGGCGGGCAGCGGGCGGAGACGTTCCGCAACCTCGTCGAACACGCCGGGCACGCGATCTACGTCACCGACACCGACGGGACGATCGAGTACGTCAACCCGGCGTTCACGGACAACACCGGCTACGAGACCGCGGAGGCCCTAGGGGAGACGCCGGCGATACTCAACTCCGGCGAGATGTCCGACGAGTACTACGACGCGCTGTGGTCGACGCTCTTGGCCGGGGACGTGTGGGAAGAGGAGATCGTCGACCGGCGGCGCGACGGCACGCCGTACCACGCCCACCAGACCATCGCGCCGGTCGTCGACGACGGCGGCGAGATCACGCGGTTCGTCGCCATTCAGACGGACATCACGGAACGGAAGGCCGCAACGGGGCGGCTGAAGCAGTACCGGGACATCGTCGAGCAGCTCGACGACCCCGTCCTCCTCCAGAACCTCGACGGCGAGTTCGAGCTACTCAACGAGGCGGTGAGCGAGTTCGCCGGGATACCCCGCGAGGAGCTGTACGGCGGCGACGAGTTCGCGTTCATGGACCCGGAGGCGGCCGCCGAGGTCGACGCGCGGCGGCGGGAGGTGCTCGAAACCGAGGCGATGACCGAGTACGAGATATCGCCGACGTTCCCCGAGAGCGACCGGGCGGCGACGTTCAGCACGCAGCGGTACCCCTACTACGACGCCGACGGCGATCTGGCCGGCACGTTCGCCATCTGTCGGGACGTCACCGAGCGCAAGGAGCGCGAACGCGACTTGGAGCGGTACGAGCGCGCGATCAACGGCGCGACCGACCTCATCGCCGCGGTCGACCGCGAGGGTCGACTCCTGTTCGCGAACCCCCAGTACCGCGAGTATCACGACCTCGGCGACGGCGACGTGACGGACGTGACGCTCGCCGACATCGTCCCCGACGACGACTACCGGCGGGTCGATCGTGAGGTGGAGAGCGCGCTCCGGGGGGAGTCGGTGGAGTACCGGACGACCCGGACGCACCCGACCCGCGGGACGCGGACGATGGACGTGCGGTACTACCCCCTCGACAGCCCCGAGAGCGAGGAGCCCGCCGGGGTCGTCGGCGTGCTTCGGGACGTGACCGACAGCGAGAACCGCGCGCGACAGCTCAGGGTCGTCGACAGAGTCCTCCAGCACAACCTCCGGAACGCGCTGACGGTCGTCCGGGGACGGGCGAAGCAGATCGCGGCGGGGGCCGTCGACCCCGCCGACGCGGCCGAGTACATCGTGTCGCGGGCCGACGACCTGCTGGAGACGAGCGAGAAGTCCCACCACATCACCGAGGTGCTGAGCGACGCGCCGGAGACCGAACCCGTCGACATCGGGCGCGTCGCCCGACAGGTGGCCGCGGAGCGGGACGAGGAGTTCCCGAACGCGACGGTCGGCGTCTCGGTGCCCGACGACGGGCACGCGACGGCGTCCGCGACGACGTGGATCTCGCGGGCGATCGACGAACTGGTCCGAAACGCGGTCGAACATCACGACCGCGACCGGCCGACCGTCGCGGTGTCGGTCGAGGCCCGGCCCGACGCGGTCGAGGTCCGCGTCGAGGACGACGGGCCGGGGTTGACCGGGATGGACCGAGACGTCCTCGTCGACGGCACGGCGGTCGACGCGCTGTACCACGGAAGCGGCCTCGGGCTGTGGCTCCTCTACTGGGTC
>NZ_NEWJ01000053.1:0-17475 GCF_002135045.1 Halorubrum sp. SD683 | reverse complement strand
GGCGGCCGGGCGGGGGCGGGCGTCGGCGGGGGGGGCCGGGTCGACGCGCCGCGAGCGGGCGGAGGCCCGCGTGGAGCGGTGCGGGGTGGGGGGCGGGAGGCGGGCGGGGGACGGGGGGGGAGGGTCAGGCGGGCAGCGGGGAGTCGACCGGGGGGCGACCGGGCGGGCACGGTCGGCTCGGGTGGCTCTTCGAGCCGCGGCGCGCGACCGTGGCCGCGGTGAGTCTCTTCATAGTCGTCCTCGCGGGGCTCGTTCAGGTGAGCTTCGGGGCATACTCGATGACGGTCGGGCAGGCGTGGCGGGCCGTCCTCGACCCGGCCGTCCTGCTCGACCCGCGGTGGTTCCTCAACTTCCTCCTCGGCGAGGAGCCGATGCGGGCGGTCACGGGGTTCCGGGGCGAGCTGCCGGAGCTCGCGCGCGAGACGCTCGTCGTCTGGAGCATCCGCCTGCCGCGAGTGTTCGTCGCCGTCGTCGTCGGGATGAACCTCGCCGTCTCCGGCGCCATCTTCCAGGCGGTGACGCGCAACGAACTCGCGAGCCCGTTCATCCTCGGCGTCTCCTCGGGCGCCGGGCTGACCATCCTGCTCACGCTCGTCGTGTTCGGCGGGCTCTCGGCGTTCCTCCCGCTGATCGCGGCGCTCGGCGGATCGGTCGCGTTCCTGATCGTCTACGCTATCGCGTGGAAGAACGGGACGAGCCCGGTCCGGCTCGTGCTCGCGGGCGTCATCGTCGGGACCGTCTTCAACAGCCTCCAGACGGGGCTGTTCTTTTTCGCCGACGACATCGGCGTCGTCCAGTCGGCGATCCAGTGGACGACGGGGTCGCTGACGGGGACCGACTGGGAGCAGGTCCGGACCGCGCTCCCGTGGACGCTCGTGGCGGTCGTGCTGTCGCTCGTCGGCTCGCGGCAGCTGAACCTCCTCCTCCTCGGCGAGCAGACGGCGAAGTCGCTGGGGATGTCGATCGAGCGGGTCCGGTTCGCGCTCTCCGGCGTCGCCGTGCTGGCGGCCGCCGCCAGCATCGCGGTGGCGGGGATCGTGAGCTTCGTCGGCCTCATCGTCCCGCACGTGGTCCGGAATCTCGTCGGCAGCGATTACAAGCGGGTGATCGTCGGCTGCCTGTTCGTCGGCCCGGCGCTGATGGTCGGCGCCGACGTCGGCGCGCGCCTCGGGGTGAGCGTCCTAACCGGCGCGGACGCACAGATCCCGGTGGGGATCGTCACCGGGCTGGTCGGCGGCCCGTACTTCCTGTACCTGATGCGGCGGCGGCAGAACGTGGGTGAGCTCTGAGTGTCCATATTCCGTGCGAACGCGACCGAACCGGAGGGATCGAGCGGCAAGACCGAAACGCGCGGCGCGA
Organism: Halorubrum sp. SD683; assembly: GCF_002135045.1. NCBI lineage: Archaea > Methanobacteriati > Methanobacteriota > Halobacteria > Halobacteriales > Haloferacaceae > Halorubrum > Halorubrum sp. SD683. Next base: position 16,116 of record NZ_NEWJ01000053.1, on the reverse strand, counting down.
ACGGCCCGCGCGACGGGACCGGACAGACAGGGGCCGGTGACGCGACCGGACCGACCGGAGCCGGCGACGCGACCGACGCGAGCGACCTCAACGCCGAGGACCTCGTGGTGGGCTACCCGACCGCCCCGGAGCCGGTGATCGACGGCGAGTCGATCGCGGCCGAGCCGGGCGCGGTGACGGCGCTCGTCGGGCCGAACGGCTCCGGGAAGAGCACCCTCCTGAAGGGGTTGGCGGACCAGATAGCGCCCGACGACGGCTCGGTCCTGCTCGACGGGCGCGACGTCCAGTCGATGGACGCGAAGCCGCTCGCGAAGCGGCTCGGGCTGCTCTCGCAGGAGCGCACGTCGCCCGAGAGCATCACCGTCGAGGACCTCGTGTACCACGGTCGCTACCCGCACCGGGGGTTCTTCGAGCGGACGACCGAGGAGGACGCTCGCGCGGTCGAGCGCGCAATCGACCTGACGGGCTGCGGCCACCTGCGCGACCGCGAGGTTGGGAGCCTGAGCGGCGGGCAGCGGCAGTTGGCGTGGATCGCGATGGCGTTGGCGCAGGACACCGACGTACTCCTCTTGGACGAGCCGACGACGTTCCTCGACCTTCACCACCAGATGGAGGTGATGGAGGTAATCGAGACGCTCCGCGACGAGAGCGATGTCACCGTGGTCGTCGTCCTCCACGACATCGAGCAGGCCGCGCGGCTCGCCGACCGCGTGGTCGCGCTCAAGGGCGGGGAAGTCCGGGCGCGCGGCCCGCCGGAGGAGGTCGTCACGGAGGACCTGCTCTCCGAGGTGTTCCGCGTCGACGCCGACGTGGTCGACACCGACCGCGGGCCGCGAGTCACACCGATCCGCGCGCGCCACGAAGAGTGACCGGAACCGGTGCGGGGGAGCGGCGTGTTTTTAGGCCAGCCTAAAGATCGGAACGGTTAAATTGGTTTAGGCTAGCCTAAAAATATGCGCAGAAGCGACGAGGCAGTCGACGGACACACCCGGAGAGCGTTCGCGAAGTACGGCGGGACGGTCGCCCTCGGCGGACTACTCGCCGGCTGTGCCGGCGGCGGCGCGGAGTCCGATCCGTCGAGGTCCGACGGCGGCGACGAGAGCTACGCCGCGTCGATCTCGCCGACCGGCGAGGTGACGTTCGAGTCGCCGCCCGAGACGGTGTTCACGCGGCTCACTCACCACGCGGGCATGGCGTTCGCCCTCGGACGGAGCGACGGGCTCACCGCGATGCACGCGCCGGACTACTACGACGGGCTCTGGAACCAGTTCGTCGAGCGGCTCCCCGGCGTCTCGCTCGACTGGTCGGGGCTCTACTCATCGTGGCAGCCCGACAAGGAGAAGCTGTACGAACTCGACAGCGACGTCCACCTCGCCGACCCGGCGTGGATCACCCGGCAGGACGCGTGGAGCCGCGAGGACGTCGACGAGATCGCCGAGCGCGTCTCGCCGTGGTTCGGCAACTCCCTCTCCGACCGCCACCAGGAGCCGACGGGCGAGTGGGCCGACGGGTACCAGTACTACGGCCTCTGGGAGCAGTTCGAAATCGTCGCGGAGGCGTTCCGCGAGCGCGAGCGCTACGAGGCGCTCGCGGCCGTCCGCGAGGAGCTCCTCGCGACGATCGACGATGGGCTCCCGCCGGAGTCGGAGCGCCCGACCGCGATCATGGTCGCGGCCGCCGACATCGAGCAGATCTACGCGTACGCGCTGAGCAACCCCGGCTTCCTCACGTCGCACACGCGCCCGCTCGGGCCGCGCGACGCCTTCGGAGGGAGCGTCGAGTCCGGCACGGTCGTCGACTTCGAGACGATACTGGAAGCCGACCCCGACGTGATCCTCTACCTCGGCGGCTTCGAGCCCGGAACCGACATGGCCGGGCGGCGGGCCGCCTTCGAGGAGGACCCCGTCGGCTCGGAGGTCACCGCGGTGAAGAACGACCGGATCCACCCGCAGGGCGCGCGGTATCAGGGACCGATCCTGAACCTCTTCCAGCTGGAGATGACCGCGAAGCAGCTGTACCCCGACGCGTTCGGCGCGTGGCCCCGCTACGAGGAGGGCCCGTACCCGGAGATCCCCGAAGACGAGCGGCTGTTCGACCGGCAACGGGTGGCCGACGCGATCAACGGAGAGCTGTAGATGCGCGCCCGCGAGTGGACCGTCGCGGCGACGTACGGCGACCCGACCGACTACGACGTGCCCGCGCTGCCGACGTGGCGCGTCGAGCGCGGCGAGTGCGGCGGGATCGCGTTCGCGGCGACCGACCGCGACGAGCCCTTCATCGCCGCGGAGCGGCCGGTCCGAGTTCGCCGATGACCGCGGGATCGTCGGCCGCTCCGGCGCGCCCGATCGACGCATCGGCCCGCTCGGGTCGCGTCGGGGACGCGACCCGCGACCGAAGCCCGTATCTCGTCGCGGCGGCGTCAACGGGTATGGACTCGAACCGCGATCGGACCGGCGACGCCTTCGGACGTGGACGGGTGATCGAGCGATGACGGCGGGCGCGACCGGAGCGGTCGAGGGCCCGGACGGCCCGACCGACGAGCGCCCGCGCGAGCGCGACGCGGTCGTCGTCGGCGGCGGCGGCGCCGGGCTCTCTGCGGCCGTGTACACCGCTCGGCAGGGGCTCGACACGCTCGTCGTCGACCCGGGCGAGTCGATCCTCCGGCGGAACGCGCGCCTAGAGAACTTCCCCGGCTTCCCGCTCGGCGTCGACCCGCGCCGCCTGCTGGACCTGCTCGGCGAGCAGGCGGAGACCGCCGGCGCGGACCGGCTCGACGCCCGGGTCACGCGGGTCTCGCTCGCCGACGGGGACCCCGACGCGGCCGACGCCGGAAACGCGGCGAACGGCGCCCGCTTCGCCGTGACCTCCGACGAGGGCGATCGGATCGGTGCCCGACGGGTCGTCGCGGCGACGAAGAACGAGGTGGGGTATCTGACGGAGCTCGACGGCGTCGATATTGTCGACCGCGGGAAGGCGTACGTCGACGCCGACGAGCGCGGGCGGACCGGCGTCGACGGGCTGTACGCCGCGGGACGGCTCGCCCGCAAACCCCACCAGGCGGCGGTGTGCGCGGGCCACGGAGCGGAGGTCGCCGTGACGCTGTTGGAGGAGTCCGACGAGCCGTTCTACCACGACTGGGTCGCGCCGGAGGGGTACTTCACCGACCGCGACCGCGACGTGCCGCCGGGCTGCGAGGAGATCGCCGCCGCCGAGCGCGAGGCGCGGGAGTCGGCCGCGCTCGACGCGACCCGCGACCGGTTCGCCGAGCCACACCCCGACCCGCAGGAGACGTACCCGAGCCTAGAGGAGTGACCGACCCGACACCGAGGACACGGCCGTGATCGGAACCACGCTACTCGACATCGCGGACCACATCGAATCGCTCGCGGGCGAGGACGGCGAGTTCTCGCTCGTCTGCGCCCGGTACGGCGACCGCCCGGTCCCGGCCGCGGGGCTGCGCTTTGAGGGCCGCGAGACAGCCCGCGCGGCGGCCCGGGCGACGGAGCAGTACCGCGACACGCTCCGTCGGTACGACCCGGAACTCCCCTTCTACGACGTGATCGTCAGACAGGAGTTCGCGGAGCCGACGACCGGGACGGCGACCGGGGACCCGGGCCTCGACCGATTTGTCCCCGACCCCGACGTCGGCGCGGCCGACGAGCTGACCGACCGCGTGGTGGAGGCCGTCGACGACCGTCCAGCCGAGGGCGACCGCGACGCCGAGGGCAGCGACGGGAGCGCCCTCGATGGCGACGCGGATCCGCACCCCGACGCACCGACCCGGTCCGGACCGCCCGGACGGGGCCCGCGCCGCGACCGCGTCGAGTTCTGTCATGCCGCGGCGGCGGCGGCGTTCGAAGCGCTTTCCGCGGCGGGCCACGACCGCGTCGAGTCGGCGGTGATGGACGCGTACTTCGCGTTCGCGGAACGGCTCTCCGACCCCGACGACCTCTGTCTCTGCCTGCTCGAAGCGACGGCGATAGCGCTCGACCGCCACCTCGATCCGGAGGCGCAGGCGACGGTGCTGTCCGCGGCCGCCGAGCGCCTCCCGGACCCCGGGCCGACGCCGGCCGCGGACCCGGTCGCGGCCGCGTTCGACCGGCTCGCGGCGGTCGGCCTCGTCGACGACTACGAGCGCGTCGGCGGCTCCGAACGCGCCGACGGCCCCGACCGGGCCGCCGAGGCCGATCGCGGCGCGACCGTCCGCGTCTCCGGGTACGCGCTGTCTCCGACGGACGGCCGCGTCCCGACGCTGCCGGTGGCGCTGGAGGTGTGCCGCCGCGACCCGCGCGGTCGGCTCGCCGGCGTGGCGCTGCTCGGGGGCGGCGGCGACGCGACCGGTTCAGACTGCTGGTTCAGGGTCGATCCGGACGCTCCCTCCCTCGACGGCGGCCCGTCGAGCTCGTCGGTTCCCTCGGAGAGCTGACCGCCGCCGGGAGGACGCGTCGCTCCGCCGCGTGTTCCGGATCTCCGCGTCTCGGGGTCCGCGTCCCGGCCCTCCGGAACCCCGCGTCGCCGCCCTACTCCTCGTCCGACTCGATCCGGACGAGGTCCGCCTCGACGTCCTCGACGAACGCGCCCTGTCCCCCGACGGTGGCCTCGCCGTCGTCGGTCTCGACGACGAGCGAGTGCTCGACCGGGAACTCGTTGTTCCTCGGCTCCACCATCCCCTGTTTCGTCTCGACGACGCGGCCGACGATCTCGGCCGCCTCGTCGTCGTCGGTCCACCGCCCCCCGACGGTCACCCGCGGCGGGTCGCCGGCGCGGAGCCGCAGGGTCGCCTGGAGGACGGTGTGTCTGAAGTCGGTGTACTCGACCGGGAGCGGCGCCGGCTCGGCGACGGCCATCTCGGTCGCGGCGGGCCAGTAGTTCCCGAGGAAGGAGCCGACGATCACGGGCGCGAGCTGCTCCTGGGCGAAGGCGATGGCCTGTCGGTCGGTGGTCGACTGCCGGAGGAGCTCGGGCGGGGAGACGACGCCGGCCGCGGAGTCGACCGTGAGCAGCGTCGGCATCGCCTCGCTCCACGTCCGGACGACGTTCGCGACGCCCGACAGCGCGGGGTCGTCCGCGTCGAGGCTCGCGTCGGCGTCGGAGACGACGAGCAGGACGAGGACGCCGCGGTCGACCGCGTCGGCGAGCGCCTCGCGCACCTCGGGGAGCTGCTTCGCGGTGATCGAGAGCGTCACCTCGCTTTCGGCGTCCGCGAGCAGCGACCGGATCCGCTTGATTACCGTGACCCGCGATTTGATCACCTCGAACTGCTCGGCCTGGCGCTCCACGCGGGAGTACCGCTCCGCGAGCCCGGGTCGCATCGCGTCCACGTCCGACCGGAGCCGGTCTATCACCTCGTCCGGCGGGTTCGCCCGGATCGTCGTCGGCACGACGTGGTCGTTCACCTCGACGAAGCCGCGCTCCGCCAGCGACTCGCTCACGCTGTAGACGTACCGCTTCGAGACGCCCGCCGCGTCGGCGACGGTGCTCGCCTTCGCCTCGCCGTGTTCGAGCAGACTGAGATAGGTGTCGACCTCCTTATCAGAGAGTCCGAAGCGACGGAGGAGGTCGGTCAGCGTCCGGTCGTCCATACGCACGCCTCTGGCGAGCGACACTTATAGGAGTCGGTACCGGGCGGCTTCGCCGCTCCGCGACGGCGGCGACGGCGACGGCGACCGGTCACCGGAGCACGGCGGCGGCGTCGACCGCGACCCGGACCCCGGCATCGCCGTCGCCGCCGCCGTCGCGGTCCACCGCGCTTCCGTCGCCGAGCAGGTCCGTCTCGACCCCGTCGGGGACGGCGACGGTCGCCGGCTCCGTCGCGAAGTTGACGACGACGAGCAGGGGATCGGCCTCGCTCCCGTCTCCCCCCGCCGGCGTCCGCTCGTACGCAGTCGCCCGCTCCGCGTCCCCTTCGACGACGCGCACGTCGGCCGCGCGACCCTCGAACGTCACGTCGCCGTCGCGGAGGAGCGGTTCGGCCCCGCGCAGCGCGACCAGCCGCCGGTGGAAGTCGGTGAGATCGTTGTCGCCGTCGTGCCACCGGATCGGCCCGCGGTACGTCTCGTTGCCGCGCTCCTGCCCGGCGTAGATCATCGGCGCCCCCGGCAGGGTGAACGTCACCGCGGCGGCGGCGCGGAGCGCGTCGCGACCGTACTCCGCGAGGTAGCGGTCCTCGTCGTGGTTCTCGACGTACCGCATCTGCGAGCGGCCGTCGTCGAAGCCGAGCCACTCGCCGCGCGCGAGGGCGGCCTCGACCGCGTCGGCCGGCTCCTCGCCCGCGCCGACCGCGCGGAGCGTCTCGTACAGCGAGGTGTCGTAGTGGCGGTGGAACTCCCCCTCGCCGTAGAACGGGTCGTGGGGCAGCGTCTCGTCGAGGAGCAGCGTGTCGTCCGGCACGCGGTCTGCCACCTCCTTCCAGAAGCCGTGCGGGACGCCCCACGCCACGTCGGCGCGGAAGCCGTCGACGACGCCGGCCCACTCGTCGACCACGTCGAGGAGCCACCCGCGGACCGCCGGGCTGTCGAAGTTGAGGTTCGGGATGCGGCCCCACTCGAAGTAGTAGTCGGGCGCCGCGCCCCCGTCGAGTTCGGCCCACTCGATCCCGGTCACGTCGGCGGCCGCGTCGGTCCGGCGGTAGTGGTCCGCGTACGCGTCGACGCCGGCCGAGTGGAGCTGGAAGGCGGGGTGGTCGCGGGAGGTGTGGTTGATCACTAGATCGAAGACGACCCGGATGCCGGCGTCGTGGCAGGCGTCGACGAGCGACTCGAACGACTCGCGCGAGCCGAGGTCCGCGGCGGTGTCGTAGTAGTCGGTGACGTGGTAGCCGTGGTCCGTCGGCGAGGCGAGGACGGGCGTGAGCCAGAGCGCGTCGACGCCGAGGTGGTCGAGGTACTCGACTCGGCGCTCGATCTCCGCGAACGTCGTCGGCAGCGTGTCGCCCGCGAACGACCGCACGAACACCTCGTAGATCGTCGGGGACTCGGCCCACTCGGGCGTCGGGTTCGGGCCGGCGACCGCGACCGACGCGGCCGTCGCCTCCGCAGCGTCTCCGTCGCTCGCGTCCGTCTCCACCCGCACCGTCTCCGCAGCCCCGTACCGCTCACCGTGCGGGGCCGCGCGGATCCGGACCGAGTCCGGGAGCTCGTCGAGCGGGACCGAGAGCGTCCGGCCGTCGGCGCGCGACTCGATCGCCGCCACCGTCTCCGGGTCGGCGTCGCGGTCGTCGACGAGGAACGTCACGTCGAGGGCGTCCGGATCGCCGGCGCGCTCCACGTCGTCGACGGCGGGCGCGGGCTCGATCTCGGCCGTCAGGCGGAGCCGGTCACTTTCCTCGGGGCCGTCGCCCTCGACGACGGCCGCGTCGAGCGATATCCGCGGTCGCCCGGGGCCGGGGACCTCGCAGTCGCCGTGGTACGCCGCCGAGCGGTCGCCGTCGGGAACGAAGCCGAAGCCGTGGCGTCCGGGCGGGACCCGCACCGTCGCGACCCACTCGTCGCCGTCGCGCTCGGCCCGGTCGAGCCCGAGTCGGTTCTCGTTGTGGGGCCACAGCAGGGAGACGCGGTCGACCTCGTCGTCGCCGTCCGTCGGGATATCGGCGGCCGGGACGCGGATCTCCGTCTCCCGTCGCTCGTCCGGGAAGGCCCGGACGCGCTGTCGGTGCGTCCCGTCGGGCGCGTCGAGCGCGAGGACGTACGTGCCGGGGGCGTCGGGCGCAAGGTGGACGACCGGGTCGTCGTCGCGGCTCGTCTCGCCCGCGCGGAGCACCGCGGTCGAGGGCGCCGAACCCGCTGCCGTCGCCGTGCTCGGCGGGCCGGTCGCGTCCGGGTCCGGGCCGTCTCCAGCGGAGAGCGCGCTGTCGGCGGGCGCGTCGCGGACGCGCCAGCGGTACGTGCCGTCGGCGTCCGGGGACCGCGCCGCCAGCTCGACGGACTCGCCGACGCTCGTCGTTCGCGGGGGGCCGGGTTCGTACACGACCCGCCTGTCGGCGCGGCGCGATTTGAGGGTTTCCGTTCGGCAAACGCGTGAACAATAATTACACCAAAGCTTCATACGCAGCGGCGGCGTGTGTTCGCGTAATGCAGCTTCGCGACGCGCTCGACGACTACAAGCGCCACGCCGGCGACGGGACGCGCTTCCCCGGCGAGCGGCGCACCGTCTCCGGCCGGTTTTCGGGCGGGGACGGTCGACTCGTCCACGTCGGCGACGACGGCGAACTCCGCGACTTCGGCTACCCGCTGACCGGTCGGACCGGGCTCGTTCGGTCCCGGATCGGGCTCGCCGTCGGCGACGAGGTCACGTGGCTCGACGAGGCCGACACGACGCAGCGGTACGTCGGCGACACCGCGCTGGTCGAGACGGTCCACGAGACGCCGCGCGCGACGGTCACCCGCCACGACGTGACGCTCGGCGACGCGCACCTCACGCGGGCCGCGGTCGAGTTCGACGGCGCGAGCAGCGGGGACGACGGCGCGGAAGACGGGGGCGACGACGGGGCCGCCGTCGACCCCGCGGACGCGTCGCTCGTCGTCTACGCCCGCTTCGCGCCGGACGGCCGCGACGACCGGGTGGGGCAGCTCCGCTACGACGACGCCGTCGAGGTGTACCACGCCGACGAACACGACTTCCTCGCGAGCGCGACCGGCTTCACCGACCTCCGCGGCCAGCTCCCGACCACGTTCCCCGAGCTGCTCGACGACGACCCGACCGAGCTCCCGCGCGACCGCGACGGCGACCGGTACGAGGAGGAGCGCCTCTCCGGCGAGGTGATCGCCGACGTGCCGTTCGACGACGGGGTCGCGACGGTCGCCACGCTCCTGACCGACGGCGCGGAGACCGACCGCGGGGCCGCCCGCGAGCGCCTCGACGCGCTGTTCGCCGACCACGACGACGTCGACGCGCTCGCGGACGCGGCCGCGGACGCGCTCCCAGCCGTCCCCGAGTCGGCTCCTGCCCGCGAGTCGGTCGTCGCGGACCTCCGGGTCCTCTCGCTGCTCTCCGCGCCGTCCGGGCTCCGGATCGCGGGCCCCGACTTCGACCCGTACTACGAGCACTCCGGCGGCTACGGCTACACGTGGTTCCGCGACGACGCGGAGATATCCGGCTTCCTGCTCGGGGCCGCCGACGCGGTCGACCTCGACCTTGACGACTGGCACGCGCGGTCCGCCGAAATGTACGTCGCCACCCAACGGCCCGACGGCTCGTGGCCCCACCGGGTGTGGCCCCGCGACGGCGCGCTCGCCCCCGGGTGGGCGAACGCTCGCATCGAGGACGGGCCGGACGTGGACTATCAGGCCGATCAGACCGGGAGCGTCGTCGCGTACCTCGCGCGGGCCCGCGAGGCGGGCGTCGACGTCGAGGGGCTCGACTCGACCCTCGTCGCCGCGCTCGCTGGGCTCGACCGCACGCTCGAACCGGACGGCCGCCCGGTCGTCTGTCAGAACGCGTGGGAGGACTCCGCGGGCCGGTTCGCCCACACCGCCGCGACGTTCCTCGAGGCGTACAGCGAGCTCGGCCGCCACGGCGGGGGGCTCGCGGTCGGCGCGCTCGACGACCCCGACGCCGTCCCCGGCGCGGCGTCGCTCCCGGACGACCTCGCCGCGCACGCCCGCGACCGAGCCCGCGAGGTGTACGACGCGCTCGACGATCTCTGGGTCCCCGAGCGCGGCTGCTACGCCGTCCGCGAGACGCTCGACGGCGGGATCGACGACCGGCTCGACTCGGCGACGCTCGGACTCGCGGCCGCGCACCGCTCCTTCGACGCGCTCGGCGCGGCGGGCGACGGGTCCGGAGCCGGCGGCGCGGTCGACGAGGAGCGCCTCGACCGACTGGTCTCGCACGTCGAGACGGTCGTCGACGGCCTCTCCCACGAGACCGACGACATCGCCGGCCTGATCCGGTACGAGGGCGACGGCTGGCGGCGGGCCGACCAGCTCTCGGAGAAGGTGTGGACGGTCTCGACCGCGTGGGGCGCGAACGCCTGCGCGGAGCTCGCCGCGCTGCTCGCGGCGCACGACGACCCGCGCGCCGCGGAGATGACGGCCCGGGCCCGCGACCTGCTCGCGCACGTCTCGCCCGGCGGGTCGCTCTGTGAGCCGACGACGTACCTCCCCGAGCAGTACTTCGACGACGGGACGCCCGACAGCGCGACGCCGCTCGGCTGGCCGCACGCGATCCGACTGGCCACGGTGGCGCTGCTCGACGACGAACTGCCGCAGTTCGCCGACGCTGCGACCGCGGACGACTGACCGAACCCCGGCGACTATTTACACATCAGACCTGCGGAGCGGCGCGCGCCGCCGAGCGGCCGCCACCGGCGGCCGCGAGGTGCGCGTGCGAGGGAGTCAGTCGCCGGAGCGAAGCGGAGGCGACTGACGAGGCTGGGGAGGCGTGAGGTGCGGTCGCTGTGCGGGGCGGAGCTTTGGAGGTCGCCTCCGTCGGTCGTCAACTCACGACTGCTATGCGATCGGCTGGGGCTCCGGGGTGATCGCAGTCGCTCCGCTGACAGCGGGTTATAAGTAAAAACACAAGGACGACCAAAACCGCTTATCGCCAGTCGTCACGCGGCACGCAGTCCTCTTCCCGGACCGTGATCCACCGGGTGGTCCGCTCGTCCGGGTCGACGTCCCGCTCGAAGAACGTCACCTCGCCGCCGCCGTCGCCGTCGTCGGTCCGTTTACAGACGAGTTCCGGCGACCCGTCGCGAACACGTGCGGATGACGTGGACGTGGACATACGTCACGCTTGGTTCGCGGTCGGATAATAGCTGTTGGTTTCAATCGGTGAAAAATAGAAACTACGACCGTAGTTAGCGTCGCACCGGCCGCGTTCAGCGCCGGACCGGCACGCCGCGCTCGTCGAGGAGCGCCTTCGTCTCCGCGATCGAGTAGTCGCCGAAGTGGAAGATGGAGGCCGCGAGGCCGGCGTCGGCGTCCGCCTCGGTGAACACGTCGTACATGTCCTCGGGACTCCCGCAGCCGGAGGAGGCGATGAGCGGCGTCGACACGGCCTCACCGACCGCCTTCATCAGGGGGATGTCGTAGCCGTCCTTCGTGCCGTCCTTGTCGATGGAGTTGACGAACAGCTCGCCCGCGCCGCGCTCCTCGGCCTCCTTCGCCCACGAGACGGCGTCGATCCCGGTTCCCTCGCGGCCGCCCTTCTTCGTACACTCGAACCACACCGTCTCCCCGTCCTCGTCCTCGTAGAAGTGCTCGCCGGCGTCGTCGTACCGCCGCCGCGCGTCGACGGAGATGACGATACACTGGCTGCCGAACGCGGCCGCGCCCTCCTCGATGAGCGCCGGGCGTTCCAATGCGCCGGTCGTGATCGAGACCTTGTCCGCGCCCGCCCGGAGCGTCTCCTTGATGTCCGCCTTGGTGCGGATACCGCCGCCGACCGTCAGCGGGATGAAACACTCGTCTGCGACCCGGTTCACCACGTCGAGCATCGTCTCGCGCCCCTCGGCGCTGGCGGTGATGTCGAGGAAGACGAACTCGTCGGCCCCCGCCTCGTTGTACTTCTTCGCCAGTTCGACGGGGTCGCCGGTGTACTCCAGGTTCTCGAAGTTGACCCCGGTGTACACCGCGGCGTCGCCGTCCTCGTCGAGGTCGACGTCGATACAGGGGATGATACGCTTCGTGAGTCCCATTCGTTGTCGGTTCGTTGACCGCGCCCTCGGTTAAAATGCGCGGGGCTCACTCGGTGTCGTCGATCGCGGCCCGCTCGCCGCCGTCCTCCGCTCCTTCCGTTTCGCCGCGGTCCCGCTCCACCCGCCGGTCGTACTTCGCGACGGCGCGGTCGGCCCGCGTCGAGATGCCGTTCGGGTTCCGGGCGGGGCCGCGGTCCCGGCGCCGCGCGACCAGCCCGTCGGAGGTCCCGCCGGCGAGGCCTAAGAGTACGTCGCGCCCGGTCGCGGCCCACCGCGTGGGGGTCGACTCGCCGCGGACCACGTCCTTCGCCGCGGCAACCGCGTCGGCGAGCGCGTGCGACCCGGTCCGGAGGAGGGCCGTCGGGCGGGCGCCGTAGTTCTTCAGCAGCCGATAGGCGAGCCCCCGGTACTTCCAGCCCCACTCGCTCGCGCTGCGTCCGCCGTCCGCCGCGGTCGGGGTCGGGAGCTCCTCCCGCGCGGCGAGTCCCAGCCGCCATGCCACCTCGCGGTCCATGCGGGCGAGCCGGTGCGCGGCGTCGCGCGCGCCGCCGACCCGGAGGTACTCGTCGAAGCCGTCGAGCTCGTCGAGGGCGTCCCGCCGGAACGCGACGTTCCCGCTCTCGAAGTAGGTAACGTTCTGCCCCGCGATCCGGCTACGCTCAGGCGCGCTCCGGTCGCCGGCGTCCGGGACGTCCGGAATGGCCGACCCGGTCTTCGCGGCGTCGGTCCCGCCCCCCGACTCCACCGCGTCCGCCTCGATTCCCGGCTCCGCGGCGCTCGTCCCGCCCGGCGGGATCGGCGTCACCGGTCCGGAGACCACGGGCGCCGCGTCGAGGCCGTCGTCGACCGCGTCGCGCCACCCCGGCTCGATCCGGTTGTCGTAGTCGACCAGCGCGACCGCGTCGCCCGTCGCAACCTCGATGCCGGCGTTGCGGGCGACGTTCACCGTTCGGTCGGAGATCTCGACCAACACGTCGACATCGTCGCGGTCGCGAACCATGCCGGTCGTGCCGTCGGCCGAGGGCCCGTTGACGACGATCACCTCGGCGTCGGGCGCGTCGGCCGCCAGCGCGTCGAGGCAGGCGGCCAACCGGTCCCGACCGTTGAGCGTCGGGACGACGACCGAGAGGTCCATACGTCTCGTTATCGGGGCGAGGAGGTAAAAAGGACTGCGTGTGTGTCCGGTCCGCGTCGGCTCCGAACCGATCGCGGGCCGGGGGCAACGGCGCGCGAGCCGCTCAGACGGTCAGGTAGTACACCTGCTTGCGCGCGTCCTTGAAGCTGTACCGCGAGTCGACGAGACCCTCCTCCTCGAGGCGGTTGAGCGCGTAGCGGACGGTGCGGTCGGGCAGCAGCGACTCGTCGGCGAGGCCGCCCTGCGAGAGGGGGGCGTCCCCTTCCAGCACCTTCGCCACGAGCTTCGCGCTCGGGGGGAGCTCGCGCAGGCGGTCGCGGTACTCAGACTCGGACAGGCGGTCTTGGTCAGCGGTCTCCGCGGGACTGGTACTCATGTCTCACACGAATCCCACGGGTAGTGGTAAAGGTTGGCTACATATAGGGGAATCCGCCTGTGATAATATAATGTGTTAATATCACGTCTCACCGGGCTATCATAGACGATCGATCAGGCGAGTTTTCCGGGGGCGGCCCGTCATTCACCCCGTGATCCCCGAGTCTCACGTCGACATCCTCGAAGCCGAGTCGTACGCCCACTTCGCGACCGTCGGGCCCGACGGCCTCCCGCACGTGACGCCGGTGTGGGTCGACCACGAGGACCGCGAGTACGTGCTTGTGAACACCGCCCGCGGGCGGCAGAAGGAGCGGAACGTCCGCGAGAACCCGAAGGTCGGCGTCAGCGTGCTCGACCCCGACGACCCGTACCGGTACGTCTCCGTCCGCGGCGAGGCCAAGCTGACCGAGGAGGGCGCGCGCGAACACATCGACGAGCTCGCGCGTCGGTACTTCGGCGTCGACGAGTACCCCCACCACGACGAGGAGGAGGGCGCGCGAGTCATCGTCAAGATTCCGGCCGAGAACGTCGCCACGAGCGGCTGACAGTCCGGGCTCTCGGCGAACGTTCGAGCGCTCGCCCCGACCGCCGTCGCGTCGAAGCCGACCGACCGCACCGGGGTCGGCGCCGGACCGCATCCAGTACGGTTTTGTCGGTCCGGCGTTCATCACGGACAACGTGAAGGGACAGGACTGGTACCAGGCCGACGAGGTCGCCGAAGAGTACGACGACGTCCGCTTTTCGGGAGGCGGGCGGCTCATCGACCGCCGGGAGAAGGAGGCCGTCCTCGCCGCGTTGGGGCCGATGGATCCGGGCCACCGCGTGCTGGAGGTCGCCTGCGGCACCGGACGGTTCACGACGATGCTCGCCGACCAGGGCGCGGATGTGGTCGGCCTCGACGTCTCCCGCGAGATGCTCGAACAGGCCCGCGAGAAGGTCGCCGCCGCCGGCCACGCCGACGCAGTCGAGTTCCTCCGCGGCGACGCCTCGCGGCTCCCGTTCCCGGACGACTACTTCGACACGGTCGTCGCAATGCGCTTCTTCCACCTGATGGACGACCCGGTCCCGTTCGCGGAGGAACTGCGCCGGGTCAGCCGCGATCAGGTGTTCTTCGACACGTTCAACAGCCGCAGCCTGCGGACGCTGTACACCTGGCTGCTCCCGATGGGCTCGCGGCTCTACTCGGAGCGACAGGTGGCCGCGATGCTCGGCGAGGCGGGTCTCACGCTCGCGAACGAGGAACACGACTTCGTGTTACCGTACGGCTTCTACCGCGAACTCCCCGGCCCGGTCGCGAGGCCGTTCCGGGTCCTCGACGAGCTCGCGGGCGACACGATTCCGGGCGACTACGTCGCCTCGGTGTCGTACTGGGACGCTCGGGTGACGGACGAGGAGTGAGCGCGACGCGCCAGGCCTGTCCCGTCGACGACACCGCGGCCTGCCGTCTCGTTTTCACCGGGGCACTTCCCCGCTTCGCCGCCGGTCAGCCGGCCTCTTCGACGACCTCGCCGACGGCGAAGTTGGACTTCACTTCCGTCACTTCGATCTTCACGCGCTCGCCCACCTCGGTGTCGGGGACGATGATCACGTACCCCCGCTCGACGCGGGCGATCCCGTCGCCCTGCTTGCCGAGGTCCTCGATCTCGCCGTACCGCATCTCACCCGGCTCGACCGGGGGCTGCGGCCCGTCGTCCGCTTGCGAGGCGGTCTCGTCGGCGTCGCCAGCCGACGCCTCGGTTCCGTCGCGGGCGACGAGCGCGACGCGGTACGTCTCGCCGGGCTCCAGCGATCCGGCGTCGATCTCTCGGTTCGGGACGTCGACGACGTACTCGCCGTCGTCCGTTTCGCGAACTTCCGCGCTGAACAGACAGAGGAGCTTCTCGGAGATTTCCATAGTAGACTCCATCGAAGGCTAGTCGCGGGCCAGTATAGTTGTACCGCCGACACAGTCAGGCCGGATCGACCCGCGTCGCGATCGGGACCGGATATACCCGTCGCGCGTCGCGACGCTACTCCCTCCGGCCAACGAACGCGTCGACCAGCGCCGCCTCGCCCTTCCGGAGGTGTGCGCCCGCGGTCGACGGCGAGCAGTCGATGGCCGCCGCGACGTCCTCCACAGACCCGGTCCGCGGGACCTCGTAGTAGCCGACGCGGTTCGCGGCCCGCAGCGCCTCCCGCTGGCGTTCCGTGAGTCGCACCCCGGCCAGCCGTCGCCCGCCCCCGTACGACCCGATGCGATCGACCTCGACGGTTATCCGGTCTGGCACGGCCGCGAGCGCGTCGCGCAGCTGCTCCGGCGGGCCGACCAGTCCGAACGACAGCCGGCCCGCCGGCCGGAACACGACGGGCGGGACCGAGAGGAACTCGGTGTCGACGAACGCGTCGAGGAACGTCTCCGTCGGCCCGCCCAGCCGCTCGTACGCCTTGAGGTAGAAGGGTGGCTCGCCCGGAGACGTCTCGAACCGCTCGATCGCGGCGATATCCCGCAGCCGGTCGAGGTACCGCTCGCGCGGGGCCGCGACCCGGAACAGCGTCGCGAGCGTCTCGTCGGGTAGCCGCCGCCACGTCACCAGCTCGCTCCGCCGGTCGTCGCCGCCGTCGAGGAAGTCGTGCATCGGGTGTCTGACTCCCGGCGGAAACTCGAAGTCGACGTGGACGTAGCGCATGGGTCACTCACGCGGTGCCGGTCGCTTCCTGTTAAAATACACGGACAGATGCGTGCCAAGACTCAGTCCGCCGCGCCGCGGATCGATCCGTATGGGCGAGCAGCCGACGCGAGTCGACGACGCCGAACCGCCGCCGAGACGCGCCGCCGACGACGCTGGTCGTTCGACCGATCGCGGCGCCGACGGCTCCAGCCCCGCGACCGATCGCGGCGCCGACGGCTCCGGTCCGTTGGCCGAGCGCGGCCCCGGCGCCGCACCCGACGCCCCGCCGCCGCCGGCCCCTGGGGGGCTGCCGCTGCCCG
>NZ_NEWJ01000052.1:0-17866 GCF_002135045.1 Halorubrum sp. SD683 | reverse complement strand
CGACCGATTCCGACCCAAACACATCTAGCGGAATCATCCGTGTCGGACACCGCTGACGCGGTGTCCTTGTCCTCTTCGACACGACAGCGACAGCTCGCCAGTATCAACAATCTCCTACAGAAGAGCGTACGGATTATTTACAGAAGGGAGTCGGCACCGATCAGTACGCCGTTCTGGCCAATCGGATCCGAAACGTCGTCGACAAGTGGCGAGCCGAGCGGGAGGCCGAACGGACCAAGCGGCGCCTCGAGGCGATCGCCGAAAACTCAAGCGACGCCATCCTCACCGTCGACTCCACGAACACGATCCAGTTCGTAAACCAAGCGACCGAAGACCTGTTCGGGTACGACCCGGAGACCCTCAGAGGCGACTCGCTGTTCACCTTGATACCGGAGCGGTATCGAGACGGCCACCGGCAGGGAATGGAGCGGTTCCTGGAGACGAACGACCGGTCGCTGGACTGGACGGCGATCGAATTCTCCGCCCAGCATCGAGAGGGACACGAGGTGCCGGTCTCGATATCGTTCAGCACGTTCAAGGAGGGCGGCGAACGCAAGTTCGTCGGCGTTCTCCGAGACATCTCGGAGCGTGTTCGGATGGAAGACGAACTCCGAGAGCGAGAACGGCGGTTCCGGCAGATGGCCGAGAACATCCAGGAAATGGTCTGGATGACCGACCCGACGAAGGGAGAAGTGCTCTACGTCAACCCCGCGTACGAGGAGATTTGGGGCCGGTCGCCCGACGCGCTGTACGAGGACCCGCAGTCATTTGCGGACGCCATCCATCCGGAGGACCGAGACCGAGTCGAAGAGATCCTCGATCCGCAGTCGACTGGCTCCTACGAGGAGGAGTACCGCATCGTCCGGCCGAACGGAGAGACGCGGTGGGTGTACGACCGGGCCGTTCCGGTGAAAAACGAGGCCGGAGAAGTGTATCGGACCGTCGGTATCGCCTCGGATATAACTGAGCGGCGAGAACGCGAGCGTGAGTTTGATCGCGTCGTCGAACTCCTCGATCACACGGAACGGGTCGCCGATGTCGGCGGCTGGGAGGTCGACCCGAAGACGGGAGACGCGTTCTGGTCCGACCACCTGTTCGAGCTCATCGGCTGGGAGGGCGACCGAGCGCCCTCACTGGAGGACATCGTCGACATCTACGCCGAGGAAGACCGGCCGAGGGTTGAAGCCGCGGTCGAAAACGCACTTACTCACGGGGAATCGTTCGCGATAGAGGCCCGCCTCCAGCGGTCTAACGGCGAGGATCGGTGGATGGAGATCCGCGGCGACCCTCACGTCGAAAACGGTGAAGTCACGACGCTCCGAGGAGCCGTTCACGACATTACTGAGCGGAAGCAACGAGAGCGGGCGCTTCACGAACTGTACGACGTCACTTCGGACCCGGATCTGTCGTTTGACGAGAAGGTACAAGCGCTTCTGCGGCTCGGTCGGAGGGAGTTAGGAACCGAGTACGGGACCCTCTCGAGCATTCACGACGACGAATACGTCTTCGAGTTCGTCGACACGGACCGTGAGACGATCCAGCCCGGCGACGTAGTTCCGGTCTCGGCGACGAACTGTGAACTAGTAGCGAGCACCAGACAGACGGTCGTGATCGGCGACGTCGAACGGGATGCGCCCGAGGAGACCGGCCGGGCGGGATTCACCGAGTGGGGGATTTCGTCGTACATCGGAGCCCCGGTGTTCGACACCGGTGACGTGTACGGGACGTTCTGTTTCTACGACACTGCGGCCCGGGCCGATCGGTTCACGGACTGGGAGGAGACGCTGGTTGACCTGATGAGCAACTGGGTGACGGTGGAACTCCAGCGAAAGCGGACGACGGAACAGCTCCGAGATCAGAACGAGCAGTTGAGCCAGTTCGCGTCGATAGTTTCGCACGACCTACGGAACCCCCTGAACGTCGCGAAGGGCCGACTGGAGTTGGTACGAGAGGAGGACGACGGTGAGCATATCGACGCGGTGCGCCGGTCTCACGAGCGGATGCAGGACTTGATCGACGATCTGCTTGCGCTCGCTCGCGTCGGAGAACAGATGGGCGAGTTAGAGCGAGTGAACCCGGCGGATGTAGCCAGCGATTGCTGGCGGACGGTCGCTACCACTGAGGCGACGCTCAGAACGGCTATCAGCCGGAGTGTTCGTGCCGATGAAAGTCGGTTTCGCCAGTTGTTCGAAAATCTCATCAGTAACGCGATCGAGCACGGCGGCGAGGACGTGACGGTTACCGTCGGGGAACTGGACGACGGGTTCTACGTCGAAGACACCGGTGTGGGGATTCCGGAAGAGAACCGTGACAGCGTGTTCGAACCCAGCTACTCCACCACGCGAAACGGGACCGGCTTCGGACTACACATCGTGAATCAGGTGGTGAAAGCACACGGATGGGACATCCGGGTGACTACCGGAGCTCGGGACGGCGCCCGGTTCGAAGTCACGGGCGTCGAGTTCAGTTCGGAGTGACCCGTCGCGGGTTCAGCTCCCGAGGCGTCGGCCCGCGACGCGGAGCGGCACGGCCTCTCAGGACTGCTGGTTGGGGAAGACCATCACCGGCACGGCCGCCTCCCGGATGAGTCGGTTCCCGGGGTCGCCCGCCAGCGTCTGCTTCCACGTGTCCATGTCGCGCGGCGTGAAGGCGACCACCGTCGCCGCGGTCATCTCGACCGCGTCGACGAGCGCCTCCGTGACCTCGCGCGCTTCGAGCGTCACCCACTCGAACTCGAGGTCGCGGCGATAGAGGATGTCCGAGAACGTTTCGTAGGTCGCCCCGGCGAACTGGTCTCGACCGGTCTTGATCGTCGTCTCGGCGTCGGTCCCCCGCGTGACGTGTGTCACGATGAGCGTGGTCCCCGCGTCGAGATGCGGCCGGATCGCACGCGCCGTCGCCTCCGCGTCTTCGGGACTCGCTATCGGGACGAGAATGCGTTCGAAGAGCTCGTCGTTCACAACGGAACTGTCTCCCAGACGAACATAACTCGTGGGGGACGTTCCAGAGGTGCGGCTCTCCGTGTGCGGCGGGCACCGACACCCCAGTCGGACTCAGTTGACCTCGATGATCTCCACGTCGAACGTCAGCGTTTCGCCGGCGAGGCGGGGGTTGAAGTCCACCCGAACGATCTCCTCGTCGACGTGAACGACCTCTCCCTGACTCCCGTTCTGAGCCTCGAGATACGAGCCCTCCTCCGGCGTCTGTCCGCCGAGCATCTCTCTGAGCTCCGCGGTCTCGAACTCCTGGACGTGTTCCTCGCTGGGTTCGCCGTAGGCCTTCTCCGGCGGGATCGTCAGCGTCTCCGTGTCTCCCGCCTCTAAGCCGATCAGTCCCTCCTCCATCCCCTCGATGACCTGCTCGGCCCCGATTTCGACCGTCAACGGCGTGTACTCTCTGTCGGGTTGCGCTTCGGCGAGCCCCGCCTCCTCGGCGACGGACTGCCGGGTGGTGTCGAACACTGTTTCGTCGTCGAGTCGGCCCGTATACTCGATCGTCACGGAATCGCCGGTATCGATCGTCATACGCGTTCGAACAGCGCCGCACGGAAAGTCTGTGGCATTGCGCGACAGGAGCCGGTGCGGCACAGTGCGGCGTCGCCGTGTCGGCGGTCAGGGCGGGCGCCGACGGGTGGCTCGCTTCGTCACTGCGATCCGACCGACCGCCGGAGCGCGCGCTGTGCGCGGTACAGCGTGTACGCAACGGAGACCCCGACGAAGACTACCGCCGCACCGACGGCAGCGAGCACCGGACCGGACGCCGGCTCCTTCAGGTCGTCGCCCGTGCCGCAGTTTCCGCAGCCGTCGTCGCCGCAGTTCCCACACCCCGGCGCGTCCGTCGAGTCGTCGTCCGCCGAGTCGGCCGTCGATCCGCCCCGGTCGGCCGCGGTGGCCTCGTCTGCGTCGGGGGTGGCACTCGTCTCGTCCGGTTCGCGAGAGACGCCGTCCGGCCGCGTCTCGCTCGGCGTTTCGTCCGGGCCGTCGTCCGTGGCGACCGGCCCGGCGGTCACTTCGACCGAGTCCGTGGCCTCGCCACCCGAGTCGTCGGGCTCGTCGAACAGGTGCGGCGCGTGCGAGCGGAGCGCCTCCAGCCCAGCCTCGATCTCTTCACGGTCCTGGTGGCCCACCGCGAACTCGGACAGCTCGTCGACCATCTCGCGGGCGCGCTCGGGTCGGTCGTTCTCGACGTAACTCCGGGCGGCGTCGAACATTGCCCGGCCGAGCCAGTGTGCGAACACCGGGTTCTCGTACCGGTCTTCGAGCGCTTCGAGGCGTTCGAGCTTCGTCTCGCCCGCGTCGATGTCGCCGTCGAAGAACGACGCCCGCGCGGAGAAGAACGCCGCCACCGCCGCCCACGTCGCACTCGACGGCGTCGAGAGTCGCTCGTGGTGCGCGGCCGTCTCGCTCGCCCAGTGTTCGACCCGACTGATGTCGGCCGCCTCGAAGCCGGCGCGCGCGGCGTTCGCCGTCGCGACCGGGAGCCAGCGGGTGATCGACTCCTCCCGGGCCGGGTACCGGTCGGCGAGCGCTTCGATCCGACCGATCCGGTCCTCGATCGCTTCGACGTCTGTCCGCTTGGCGTCGGCGTTTGTTCGGCCGGCGAGGACGCCGGCCAGGCCGGCGGCGACGTCGCCGTCCGGGTGGGTTCGAAACAGCTCCTCCGCGCGGGCGACGCGGTCACCTTCGACCGCCGAATCGGGATGGTCGTCGCCCGTGTCGGCGCCGGCGTTGCGGCCCAGCGGCACGTCAGCGGTCTCCTCGCTCTCGGGTTCCTCGCCGAGGTACAGTTCCGCGTGAGCGTACGCCCGCAACAGCGCGGCCGCGACGTCCGGCTCGGGATGCGCGTCGTACAGCGTTTCGAGACGGTCAACCAGGGGTTCGATCCGATCGCGACGATCCCCTTTCCCGTTCGCGTGGATCGTCTCGGCGGTCGCCCGAGCCAGCGGCGCCGCGATCGCCGGCTCGGGGCGGCGGTCGTACAGCGTTTGGATTCGGTCTCGGTACGCCTCGATGCGGCCGGGGTCGATCGCGGTCTCGTAGAGGTCGTCACGGTCCCGCACGCTCGTCGCGTTCGCGAGGGCGTTCGCGAGGTGGACCGCCGTGTCGTTGGCTCCGCCGTGGCCGCGGAGCCGGTCCAGCCGCGCGATCGTCTCGGCCTCAGCGTCGAACGCTCCGCGTTCGCCGTAGGCGTCGGCGAGCGCGACGAGGGCGTCGGTCAATCGCGCGTGATCGTCCGGGCTCCTCTCGGCCGGTTCCGTCGCGGCGATCGCCTCGACGCGTCGCTCTAGCTCGTCGACAGACCGTGTGTCGCTGGCTACCATATGTGTTGACTTACCCTTGGCGTCTTCCGACGTAAACGCTCGCCTTCGAGCGTGGCGTCACCTGCTGTCGTTTTCCCCGCGCGTCCCGCTCCGTGCTGCCGAGCAGTTTCCGGTCGTCAGGCACTAGCGCTGGCTGCGTCGGCGCTCCGCTTGAGCCTGATAATGAGACTAATCAGGAAGGTCCCTATCATCACCAAGAGCACGTTGACGGCCCCTCGGATTGCCGGCGCCGGGAGCGAAGTGGCGGTGGCGCCCTGTATAACGCTCACCGTCCCCACACAGATCAGCACGGCGATCACGTAGGTGACGGTGGCATCGAGGACGGTCCCGTGCGTCAGCCGACGCGCCCGAATCGCCTGTCCGAACGAGACCCCGTAAACGGTGAACGCACCGGCCGCGGTCGCGACGATCACCTCCGCGACCACCGTCGGCCCGAGCCAGACAACGAGCGGGAACTGGATTAAGGCGAGCAGCATGAATCCAGTCTCGATCCGTCGGGCCGTCGACAGCGAGATCCGGGTTCCCTCGGTCGATGTCGCGGGCTGAGCGTAGTACAGTTCTCGGAGTGACAAGGCGAGGAAGACGGCAAAGAACAACTGTGAAAGGAGTCTGAACGCGACGAGAACCGTTCCAACTGCCGGGCGAGTCGTCTCGGCCAGCAACAGCGCCGAGAACACCCCTCCGACGGCCGTCGACAACGCGACGTACCGCCACACGAGCGTGTCATGCGGTTCGTGTCGCGCTGTTACCAGCGCGTACCGCGCCGTTCCGAGGCACGCGGCCAGCACGAGGATGAGGGCGACGAACCGAGTGACGCCGACCCCGAGTACCGGTGACGAGGTACTAACGACCGCTGGTCCCGGCTCTAACGCGCTCGACCCGAGAGTCGCCGTCATCAGTTCGTTCCCGCCACGTTCGACGACGCGGTCACGCATTGCTGGTCACGATAACAAGTCTCGTTTGAACGCTGCCACAGAGGCGTATCGCTCCATCTTCGCTGTTCTCAGCGACTTCAGCAGGACTGTGGACAGTCCTTCGGGGATACCGGTCACGACGTCTCGCGTGTGAACGGTCCCGTCGTCGCGGGTCGGCGCGGCGCCCGTCAGTAGCTCGTGCCCGATCATACCGAGCCCGTAGATGTCGGTCGCAGTGTCGACCCCGCCGAATCGGTCGGGAGCGACGTGTTCCGGTGCCGCGTACGAGTCGGGTATCTCGGAGAACGTAGTCTCCGGCCCGAACACTTCCCGCAGTCCCCAGTCGCTGACCCGCGGAAAGGCCCACGCGTCAGGGTCTTCGACGGCGTTGACCGCAGTAATCACGCCCGGCCACATCGCACCGTGAAGCACGCCCGCAGCGTGTGCGTACTGAACCGCGTCGGCGATCTGTAACAGAATCCACCTGGCTTCAGCCGGTGAGACCGGCGTCTCTCTCTCGGTGAGGAGCCCCGGTGCGCCCCGCTCAGAGACGAGCCACGGTACGGGGCGCGTTCCGGCGTCGACGACGCGTGCGACAGCGTCATGATCGTCGATCCGACGCCACCGCTCGATCGCGTCCCGAAAGGCGTCGTCATGCATACCGCTGGCGATCACACCCCGGCGGCACGTCGCTGTGAATTCGCGCCCGCTCGTCGCGAATTGGATGCGCTCGGCGTCTGAATCGCCGGCTGCTTCAGCAGCCTCTCTTGACCTGTGTTCGGTCAGCGATCGGTCGAGTCGGGGTGGCTTCGCAGGGGGCTCGTTTGGGGGATGTCCGGGCGTCGGCGACGCGTCCTCGCCGTCCGCGGAGCCGGTCGACTCCTCTCGGTCCGCCGCGACGGCGGGTTCGGTCGGTGAGATCGCTTCGTCCCCTTCGTCCGCGATCACTGACCCGCCGGATTCGAACTCGGGGGGTTGATAGCCGGCGACAGTCCGGATGGCAAGTGACTCGTCAATCAACCCGGCTTCGACCGCCCCATCGATGATCTCGGCGACCGCCTCCTGGTTGTGGTCATCGAGCACCGCGAGGGTCCGAAGCGCGACCGACCGGGCCGCTGGATCGCGAAGCGCTCGTCGGAACCGTCCCGCACAGGCGTCGACGAGTTCGGGCGTCTCCGCGGACACGAATCGAAGTGCCCACGACGCGGCTCGTTGAACTTCCTCGTCGTCGTGCTCGAGCTGCGCCACGACCCGCGCGGTCCGCGCGGCGTCGAACGATTCGGGATCTGTGAGCGCCGCCTCGAGCAGCTCGTTCGGGTCCGGCGTCAAGTCCGTTCGGTCCATGATGACACTCTACCCAACAGCACGTCGTCACGTGGTCTGCTCAACCTGAGAGAGTCACGCTAATAAATCACGCTACATCACCCACGGTCCGCTCGATCTCCACCAAACGACTTCGGGGGTCGAAGACCAAGGTGTACCGAGATGAGTGTTCCGCCCGCTACTGTCGAACGAACCTCCGGCGACCCGTTGATCGTACACGTCAGTGATATCCACGGCTACCT
This sequence comes from Halorubrum sp. SD683, assembly GCF_002135045.1. Lineage (NCBI taxonomy): Archaea > Methanobacteriati > Methanobacteriota > Halobacteria > Halobacteriales > Haloferacaceae > Halorubrum > Halorubrum sp. SD683. The sequence continues at coordinate 10,067 of NZ_NEWJ01000052.1, read as the reverse complement.
CACGGACGCTCGAAGCGCGCTGCTCGCCGTCGGTGACTCCGGGCAGTATCCGGACCTCGTACGGGCCGATGAGTCTGACCGGCTCCACTGGGCGGACAACGATTACGTACTCGTGGTCAACGGGGACGTGATCGACCGGGGGCCGGCGAACGAGGAGTGTCTCGAGATGGTCTGGCGACTCCAAGAGGAAGCCCCGCCCGGGCGGGTCCGATACCAGTTAGGGAATCACGAGTTGGCTATTCTGCTCCCGTCGTTCGTCCGGTGGCCGGGTGCGTATTCCACCGGCCTCGACGCGGCGGACCGGCGCGAGTTTCTCCGGCGAGCCAGCGAGGGGGCTGTCACGGCCGCCTTCGAGGGATATCAGTATCGCTACAGTCACGCCGGACAGAACGAGCCGTTCGACGTGACGAGGGTAAACGACGTAGTCCGGAACGCCGCGAGCGAGCTGTTGCCCGTCGACGGCGACGACAGAACGGTACAGAAGCGGCTCGAACGACGACACGGCCGCGTGTTCGCTCTCGGCAGCGACGGCGGCCGCGGCCCCGATGCCGGGCTCTGCTGGCTGGACTTCACGCACCTGGACCCGTCGGCCCCACCACAGATCGTCGGCCACACGAAGCGAGTCGACCCCGTTCGGAACGGCAACGTGGTCTGCGGGAATATCATCCGGATGAACCACCGCTCGGCAGGGGGCGAGGGCGTCCTGATCGAGAGCGCTGATTCGCTGGAGGTCGTCCGCCGAAAACCCGACGAGTCCGTCTCCGTCTCATCGGTCTGACCGGCGCGCGCCGCGCTGTAGCGAGCGATCGGCGCAGGTGGACCCGCTCCGCGTCTGTGCGTGACAACGCCCGCTGCGGCGACTGCCCAGTTCTACCGGTGTACGGGGCGAGCGCCGCGACGCGCGGCCCCGAGACCGTCCACGGGGCCGAAAGCGTCGACGGTGCGTTTCGGATACGGCTGAAGTGATCAGTCGTCCCCGATGGTGGCCTCAGCGTCGTCCGGTTCAGGTCCCGGTTCGGAGCCGCCGGGGTCCGGCGTCCCGCGAACGTCGCCCGCACGCCACGTCCCGCGTCGGAACCACAGCCACGCGATGACCGCCCCGGCGACGTTCGAGGCGAAGAACGCGATCCAGATGCCCCGGACGTCGGGCTGGCCGAGGAACCACAGGTCGGTCGGGAGTATGCCCTGCGAGGCCACGTAGGAAACGGGCAGCCGGATGACGGCGAGCGCCGCGATAGAGATGGCGGCGGCGATCAGGGTCTTCCCGGCGCCGCGGAAGCCGCCCGTGAACGCCCGCTGGATCCCGATGAACCCGAACGAGAGCGCGACGTACCGGAGGAACTGCGCACCGACATCGAGCACGGCCGGGTCGTCGGTGAACACCGAGACGATTGGTGTCGGGACGAAGAAGATGGCGACGCCGACGACGCCGAGGATCCCGAACAGTCCCTTCGCGGCCACGTAGTTGGCCTCCTGTGCGCGGTCGTACTTGCCGGCCCCGACGTTCTGCCCGGTCATCGTCTCGACGCCGCGCGCGACGGCGATCGCGGGGAGGAAGATGACGGAGAACACCCGCGTTCCGATACCGAACGCGGCGACGACCGAGGTCGAGAACAGCCCCACGACAATCAGCAGGGCGTTGATCGAGAGCGCCCGACCGGTCCCCTCGATCGACGCCGGGACGCCGATTCGGAGGATCTTCCGGAGATACTGGAGGTCGGGCTTCATATCGGCGACGTTGATCTGAATCCCCCGCGTTCCCGACAGCATGATGTAGAGGCCGACGAGCATCGCCAGCGCCCGCGAGAAGATTGTGGCGATAGCGGCGCCCTGAATTCCGAGTTCCGGGAACGCGATCGGGCCAACCGCCCAACCGTTGATCAGGAACGGGTCGAGGATCACGTTGATGACGACCGTCCCGAACATGACGAGCATCGGCGTGATCGTGTCGCCCGCGCCGCGCATCAGCGAGATGAACACGAAGAATCCGAACATGAACGGCAAGCCCAGCGCGACCACCTGCATGTACGACGTCGCGCCGGGGAGGACTTCGGGCGAGGCGCCGAGGAACGCGAGGAACTCCTCGACGAACGGATACCCGATCGCTCCGAAGATGACCGAGGCGATGAACGCGAACGAGACCGTCTGCGAGGCCGCATACTCGGCTTTTTCCGTCTCCTCGGCGCCAGTGTGCTGGGCGACGAGGACGCTCCCGGCGACCGAGAGCCCCATCCCGAGCGAGATGAGCAGGAACACCATCGGGAACGCGAAGGAGATGGCCGCCAGCGCCTCCGTCGAGTACTGGCCGAGCCAGAACGTGTCCGCCAGGTTGTAGGCGGTCTGCATCAGGTTCGTAATGACGATGGGAAGCGAGAGGAAAAACAGCGGTTTGACGATGCCGCCCTCCGTCAGGTTGAGCTCCTCTTGGCCTTTGAAGAAGCTCACGCGACCACCTCCGATCGGGGCTGCCAGCCGAGGTGGAGTTCCAGCGTGTTTTCGAGCATCCGACGCGTGTCGTCAAGCGGCTCACCGAGCGCCACGTGTCGGGCGTGTGCGCCGTTGATCGTCGTCGTGACGAGCCTGGCGACTTCGTCCGGGTCAGTCTCGGCGAAGTGTCCGCCGTCGACACCGTCGGCGACGATCTCCCTGACGACCTCGCACACGATGTCGTCGAGTTCGAGGAACCGTTCCCGGTACAGTTCCTGGAAGGGTGCTTGGGCTTTCAGCTCCATCATCGCCACGGGGAAGCCGTCGGCGGCGGGATCCGACGGTGTGAAGGCGTGGTCGAGGAACGCTGTGAGCCGGTCGCGCGGGTCGGTCGCCTCGAACGTGAGTTTCGTCTTGAACCGCTCGATCAGGTCGTCGAGGAACGCGTTCAGCAACTCCGCTTTCGTGTCGAAGTGGTAGTGGATCGCGGCGGTGGTCATCGACGCCTCGTCGGCGATTTTCTGTACCGTGAGGCCGGCGTACCCGTGCTCACACAGCACCGAATTCGTCGCGTCGATGATCTCGGATTTTGTCTCCGATCCCATTTCGTTCTGTCCCAACTTACTAACTGATTAGTTAAGGGCCTTCTGATGCGACGGCGGAGCCGAGGAGTCGGTCGCTGCGACTGCGAGAGTCGAGTGGATCGGTGTCGTGTGCGGCATCACATCGCCGAGGCCGACCTTCGGTGTGATCCAGGACCCGGCGCCGACCGGCGGAGTGGCTAGAAGCGCGTCCGGTACGCTGTCGCCGTTGAACTCCGACAGCGCTCGACAGACCGGACCGCGTCGTACGCGTTTCCCGTCGATCGCGTTCCGCGCGTCACCCAGGCCACTCACCGGCGGCGTGACAGAAACCGTGTCAAACTTCACGTCGTGTCGCCGCAATCGTTCGCTCGACATGAATCCGGAGCTGATGGGGGTGGGGGTCGCACCGAGTCTCGTCGGCGTCGCGCCGGTGGGGACCTGAGCCTCTCCGGGCCGACGTCCCCGACCACCCCGCTGGGGCCGGTGGGACGGGCGCTCCTCTTTGCCGGCCTCGCCGGGATACGACTCAGTCTCGGCCCCGATCGGTAAGTCCCGCCGGTCGTCTCTGGACCGGCGTGAGACGGGCCGCCCGGTCGTCGGGAGGTATGTGTCGAGAGCGGACGGACTACGCACCCGGCGAACGCCCCTAACGGCGAAGTGACTCACTGTTCAGCGGGGGCCCACCGGTGAAGTCTCGGCCGACGGTCGCGTGGGCCCTCGGAGTTGTCGGGCAATAGATCGAAGCGAGAACCGAACGAGTGCTTGTGTGTCTACGACACATTTCTGCCGAATGTTTAATCCAGCTAACCGCGAACTGGTGGACGGAAAGAGAGTCGCACGCTCCCTTTCCCCCCCTAATGACCGACAGCTCGGCGCCGCTCGGACAGTGCCCGAGCTGCGACCGCGAGATCCCCGCGGCGTGGAAGATCATTGAGTACGATCACGGGGACGGGAATACGGGTGTCTTCGCGGAGTGTCCGGACTGCGATGCGGTGGTGAAACCACGGTAGGCCGGTCCGCTCCCTCGACGTAGTCGGGGAGTTCCGGTCTCGGAGACGGCTTGGTCTCAGATCGCGACCTCACAGACGCGTCTCAGAGAAATGGAGTGGCCCCCCGCCCGTGTGTGCGTGAACGATGAAAATCGGCACGTCGTTCATCGCTGGTCCCGTTAGCTTATGTACAATTCGCACAATACAGTCTCGACGCCGGCGAGACGACCGGCAGAGATGACCTCACCGTGCGACGATCGACGCCGCGGGACCTCGCCGTGACGGAGACGAATCTCGCCAACGACGAGAAGAGCCGCCGGCGCACGGGATGAGCGGGCCTGTTCAAGCCGGTGGTTCCAGTCGCCCTCCGTTCCAGCGCACCGGCGGATTCGTGACTTCCGGGTCGACCGTTAGCCGCTGGGCGACGCGATGACTTCGGACGACATCACCGCACCCAAAGCGCTACTCGACGTGCTCTTGGAACAGGGACTCGGGGTCGGCCTCCATTTCTGCCTCGACGTCAGCGGACAGTTCGCCGACCGAGAGTTCGTCGAGCGCCTCCTTGAGCTCCTCGGCCCGTGGGAGGGCGAGTATTTTGCAACTCACGGCGTCCCCAGCCGTTTTAATGAGGGTGTCGAACCCGAACACGTACTCCTGCGTCGTCGCGAGATCCAGCATTATCGGATCGACGATAGCCGACGCGAAGTCGTGGACGAACTCCGGAGGGGTATGCTGGTTCGACGTGCCGAGCACGTTCGCCCACCCGTCGACGAATCCGCTGATCATGATATTGCTGATCTCTTCGATCGCGCTCTCGTGAATTCCGTCGAATCCGTCGGTGACCGCTCCGGTACCCATCGCCTCTGCGATCGTTTCGGCGGAGGGCTCGTCGAACAGGACAAGGACGTAGCCGGTGGGGAGGCCGGTCAGCTTCGCAACGACGCCCACCTGCTGCTCGTCACCGAGTCGCGGTCCGATCTGTTCGACCTGAAGGAAGCTCATGCGGCTGACCGTAACCGACGTGTCGATCCCGGTCATCATCGTTATGCTGTCGCCTGCGGTGTCGCCGCCCTTCGCGGCCATTCGGCTGAACACCTGGAGCTTGTCCAGCGGTATCGGCGTCGACTCGCTGGTGAGCCGGGTATCGAGAATATGCCTGAACGACGCCTCCTCGAGGAATACGTACGCCGTCGTTTCGACGACTGCGCTCGACGTTTCGAACGTTGTGTTCACCGTCAGCACCTGATTCGACGCCTGATCGATCGGCGTCGCGTCCGGGATGATGTCCGTCCCGCCTCCCGTCAGGTACGTCGGTGGGCGCTGATCGATAGCCTGGTTCAGATAGTCCGCCCACCCGTCGATGAACCCGCTAAGCATGATGTTTCCGAGTTCCGTGAGCCGCGATTCGAGACCGATCGCCTCGGCGCCGTCACCGGGAAGGCTCTTCGCGAGCGTCCTCGCGCCCGCCTCGTTGAAGACGAGCAGTGCTGTCCCAGCGATACCCCCGGAGAATTCGCTCGAAATGCCGATGAGATCCTGATTGTGAAGGTCAGCGATGATATCTCGACGCCGGAGGAGATCGATGCTCGTCGCTTCGACCGTCGGCCGGACACCGGTCAACTGTCCGAGTGAGTTCGCGGCCTGTTTCGACCCGTCATGAGCGAGGCGATTAAACTCTCCGAGGGCGTTAACCTCAATCTTCATATATGGTATGTTAATTGACAAGGCAGCATTTTAACACTTACCCCGGCGTTCCGCACCGCGGAAGCGAACCCTGAGAGCTCCTCGAACGGTGACGCGTTATACGGGCGCCGAGTGAAGGCAGCATCGGTAACCGCAGCATCGATGAACGCGAAGCGGCCACCCTCGGCAGTTCGTTCGGAGTGACGCGTCGTCCGCTGCGGAGATTCACTGTGCGTCGGAGAATCCGTAGGCTTTCACTCTCTGAACTCCACCGTGTAGCCGTTGTCGCGGAGCGCCTCGACGAGTTCGTCTCCGCGCTCGATCGTGAACTCGTGGAACGAGTTGTCCGGGCTGTCCGCCGAGTACAGCTCCGAGTCGATGTTGTCCGGGACCTCGTTCTGATGGGTGTCCTCCTGGACGACGACCGGCTGACTGGGAACCCGGGTAGAACTGCTTTCCTCTGTCATTTGAACATATCTTGTTACAGGTGTTCGGATATTTGAATTTCGATCCGGGTTCGGATCGGGACCGGCGTCCCCACGAACGAATACGGCCGGGTCGGTGCCGACGGCGGACGGGTCGACCAGAACCGTCGACTGCGAGAGCGAGAGCTGCCGGAGCCGGTGCGCGTCACCCGACACTTTTCGTGGGGGCTCGTGTCGTGTGACGTATGGACGTTGATCGGGCCCGCGGTGTCCTCTGTGGGATCGCCTGTGGCGACGCGCTCGGTCGGCCGGTCGAGTTCATGTCCGCGTCCGGGATCCGTACCGGTCACGGGCGACTCGACGAGATGGTCGGCCACGGAACGTGGAACCAGCCCGCCGGGACGATCACGGACGACACCGAGCAGGCGCTGTGTATTGCGCGGAGCCTCGTCGAGCGGGGAGAGTTCGATCCGGCGGACATCGCGGAGCGGTTCGTCGCGTGGTACGACAGCGACCCGTTCGACATCGGCCGGATGACGATGAAGTCGTTGAGCCGACTCAAGCACGGCGGCGAGTGGGACGAGGCGGGCCGGCACGTCTGGGAACACAGCCCGGAGGGGCAGAACGCCGGGAACGGGAGCGTGATGCGGTGCGCGCCGCTCGCAGTTCCGTACGCGGCGGACCGAGAGCGACTCGTCGAGGTGAGCCGGGATTCGTCGCGGATCACGCACGCCGATCCGCGGTGTACGTACGGGTGCGGGATCCTGAACCTCACGGTGGCTGGGCTCCTCGACGACGCGGACGCGCCGTTACGGGATGCGCTCGACTACGTGGGTACGGACGCACCCGCTGAACTCGTCACGGCGCTTCGGCCGCTCGCTCGGGGAGACTCGCTCGACGACCTGGAGACGTCAGGCTACGTCGTTCATTCGCTACGGACGGCACTCCACGACGGGCTGTCCGCCGAGAGCGCCGAGGAGGCAATCGTGACCGCGGTCAATCGCGGCGGAGACGCCGATACGATCGGGGCGATCGCGGGTGCGGTCGCGGGTGCGCGGTTCGGCGCATCGACGCTTCCCGATCGGTGGCTCGACGCCGTCGGCGAGGCTGACGAACTCGAACGGATAGCGGACCGGCTCGTGGAGACGGCGTAATCCCTCTCTTGGCGTTCGACAGGGATCGGACGGTGAACCGGCGGCTCACACGTCGCCAGCGGAACGGAACATCCGGGGGCAGGTCGTCGCGCAACGGGCGGCGAATCGGCGCCGAGTCGGCGGCCGAGGGACGCACCAACTGACTTATAATCCAGCAAAAAGTGAGTCAGGGCACGGAGGACCGAGTGTGTCACAGGAGTTTCTGATCCCGCTCGTCGCCGGCATCATCGGACTCGGCGTCCTCGCGCAGATCCTCGCCGCTCGGCTCCGCGTCCCGAGTATCATCTTCTTTCTGCTCGTCGGAGTGACGATCGGTCGACCGGGGCTCGGGATCGTGACGAGCGAGAGCTTCGGCGACTCGCTCCCGGCGATCGTCGGGCTCGCGGTCGCGATCATCGTCTTCGAGGGGGCGTTCCACCTCGAGTTCGAGCGCATTCGGCAGGCGCCCCGGGCGGCGGTCCGACTCGTCACGGTCGGGGCCGGCATCGCACTGGTCGGGACCGCGGTGGCCGTCCGAGTCCTCGAAGGGCTCCCGTGGGAGCTCTCGTTCGTGATCGGGGCGCTGCTCGTCGCCACCGGCCCGACGGTCATCTCCCCGATCCTCGAGGTGGTCCCCGTCCGCGATCAGGTCGCAGCCGTCCTGGAGACGGAGGGGATCGTCAACGACGTGACGGCGGCGATCACGGCGGTCGTGCTCTTCGAGACGGTGAACCCGACTGTCGCGGGCGAGGGACTGATTCAGGGGTTCGCGCTCCGCCTCGGAGAGGGGCTGCTCGTCGGCCTCATCGTCGCGGGCATCCTCTACTACCTGCTCCGGTACGTCGACCTGTCGCCCGGGGCCGCGCCGCGGAACGCACGGCTGCTCGCCCTCGCCGGCGCGCTCGCCGCGTACGCGGGGGCGAACCAGCTGGCGAGCGAGGCCGGCGTCGCCGCCGCCGCCACCGCCGGACTGGCGCTCGGGAACGTGGACATCCCATACAAGGAGGAGATAACCGACTTCAAGGGTGACATCACGCTGCTCGTGCTGGCGTTCGTGTTCATCGCGCTTGCCGCGCAGCTCCCCCCCGCGGCGATATTCGACGTGGGGCTCGCGGGGCTCGGCGTGGTCGTCGTGGTCGCGGTGGTGATCCGGCCGCTGCTCGTGTTCGTCTCGACCGTCGGCGACCGGTTCACCCTCTCCGAGCGGCTGTTCATCAGCGCGATCGGGCCGCGCGGGATCATCCCCGCGTCGGTCGCGACGCTGTTCGCCACCGAGCTTCGGGCGGCCGCCACGGAGCTCAACGACCCCGCGCTGGCGCAGCAGGCGGACCTGCTGATCGGGACGGTGTTCCTCGTCATCTTCGTGACCGCCCTCGTCCAGGGCGGGCTGGCGCGGTACATCGCACAGTACCTCAACGTGATACCCATGAGAGTCATCATCGTCGGAGGCGGACAGGTGGGCCGCGCGCTCGCCGAGCGCCTCGAAGACCGCGGCGAAAACGTCGTCATCATCGAGGAAGATGAGGCGACGGTCGAATCGCTCCGCAACGACGGCTTCGCCGCCGTAATCGGCGACGGGACGGACACGGAGGTGTTGCGCAAGTCCGGCGCGGAGAACGCCAAGATCCTCGTCGCGGCCACCGGAGACGACGACACGAACCTGCTCGTCGCGCAGCTCTCGAAGACGAACTTCGGCGTCGAGAAGATCCTCGCGAAGGCGAACAACTCCGACAACGTCGACGCGTTCGAAGACCTAGGCGTGAGTACGATCTCGGCCGCGATGTCGGCCGCGTGGGCCATCGACAATCAGATCGAGCGGCCGGACCTCGCCCACTGGATGACCGACATCGGGGAGACCGGCGACGTCCAACAGATCGAGGTCACCAACGAGGAACTGATCGGTAAGGCCGTCCGCGAGGTGGGTCCGATGCTCCCCGACGGCTGCCTCATCGCCGTTCTCAGCGACGGCGACAGCGAGTCGGTCGCGGTGCCGAGCGCGGACACGGTGGTAAACCGCGGCGACCACGTCACGCTGCTCGGTCGGCGCGAGGCCGTCCGAGAGGGGATGGAGTTGGTTCAGCCCGACTGAGCCGGGCTGGGAGACGATGCGCCTCCGCGCTCGGCGAGACTCACACGGAAGAGAAGTACGACTGGCCGAACCGGAGGAGGTCGCGGTCGAACTCCTCCGGGTCGTCGACCCGGAAGTGAAAGAGTCGGTTCCGCATGTCGCCGATTTCGAGCACGAGCTCGCGGATCACGTCCTGCTGGTCGTCGAAGATCGGCTCGAACTCCGCCCAGTGGATGGAGATGAACTGGGCGTAGTGCGCGTAGCTACAGTGGTGGACTGACGCCGGCGTCGGCAGCGGGTGGTCCTTGTCGAACGTCGCGGCCAGCTCGTCTGACAGCGCGTCGCCGAACGCCCGCGCGAGGAGCTCGCGAAGCCGCATCTCGATCGACTCGATCAGCAGGAACGGTTCGAGCATCCGCTTCAGCCGCGTCAGGAGGTCGTAGTCGGTCAGGATCTGCCACGCCTCGCCCCCGTCGACGACGATGTACGTGTGCTCCGCGAGCGCGTCGAACACCGCGAGGACGGTCTCGTCCTCGCTGACCGTGTGCGCGTCCTCGATGGCCGCCCCGACCGATATCTTGTCCAGCGTCTTGTGGCCCCGCTCTTCAGTAGACTGGCGGAACCAGGAGTATTAGTGCCTCTGGCCTGGCAAAGACGGGTATGTGTGAAGACCGTCCTGCCTTCGGCCAGAGGCTAGCGGAACTTGCGGAACTTGGGGTAATAGAATTTCGGCCCGAGCCGCTCGACGCCATCGTCGA
>NZ_NEWJ01000051.1:0-18291 GCF_002135045.1 Halorubrum sp. SD683 | reverse complement strand
CAAAGGGGCAGCCACGGGGGCTTTGGGCGTGTTCTCTGCGGGAGCGACTCGGAATACGACCGGAGAAACGTGTCGCGCGCGAGCGACGACCGAGCCGAATCGGGGGCGAACTCTGGGGGATCACGACCGAGATACTCGCGTTAACGGCGATCAATCAAAACAGACGCAACAGCGCCGTTAACCCGGATACAAACCGGATTAAACCGCGTTAAGCGACTTCGCTTTTTATACCGAAAGGGAGACTGGACCCGAGTGGACATGAGCGAACGCACGAGAGCGATCCTACTGGCCGCAGTCGTCGCGCTCGGCGCCGTGACGGGCGTCGCGGCGACGGGCGTCGCGGCCGCCGACGGCGGCCTCGAAGTGGCCGTCGACGACGCGGACGGCGAACCGACGGTCACGGTGACCGAGAACGACACCGCGGTCGAGAACGCGACGGTCGTCGTGAGCGTCGTCGACGATGACGACGAGAACGCGTCGTACGCGGGGACCGGCGAGTACGAGACCGACGCGAACGGCACGGTCGACCTTCCCGCCGCCGAGGAGGACGTCACCGTCGCGGTGACCGCCGCCGCGGGCGACGACACCGCCTCGACGACGGTCGACCTCGAAGCGCCCGACGGCCTCGAACTCGACGTGGCGAACGCCGAGAGCGAGCCCGTCGTCACAGTGACGAACGACGACGACCCGGTCGAGAACGCCTCGGTGAACGTCACGGCCGTCGACGAGAACGCCTCCTACGCCGGCGCGGGCGAGTACGAGACCGACGCGAACGGCACGGTGACGCTGCCGGCCGCCGAGGAGGACGTGACGGTGAACGTCACGGCCGAATACGACAACGAGAGCGCCTCGGAGACGGTCGACATCGAGGCGCCCGACGGCCTCGAAGTGGCCGTCGACGACACCGACGGCGAGCCCGTCGTCACGGTCACCGACGACGACACCGCGGTCGAGAACGCCTCGGTGACCGTCGCGACCGTCGACGAGAACGCCACCTACGCCGGCGCGGGCGAGTACGAGACGGACCAAGACGGAACCGTCGGCCTCCCGGCCGCCGAGGAGAACGTCACGGTCGAGGTGACCGCCGCGTACGAGGGCGAGAGCGTCTCGACGACCGTCGACCTCACCGTCGGCGACGAGGACGAGGCCGAGGGGCAGCCGTTCGGCCAGCTCGTCCGGGAGTTCATCGAGGACATCGAGGACCGCGAGGGCGGCATCGGTGGCGCGGTCTCCGACTTCGTGACGGAGAACAACCCCGGTAACGCCCCGGACCACGCGGGCGGCCCCGGCGGTCCGGACGACGCGGACGATGGCGACGACGCCGAGAACGAGACCGACGCGCCCGGTAACGCGCCCGATCACGCCGGTCCCGACGGTGAGGATGACGACGAGCGCGGCCCGCCGTCCGACGCCGGCCCCGACCGCGAGGAGGACGGCGACGATGCCGAGGAGACCGAGGCTGATGCTGAAGACGACGACGCCGACGAAGAGGGCGAGGACGCCGACGAGGACGAAGAGGACGAGGAGAGCGCGGAAGACGAAGAGGACGAGGAGAGCGAGGAAGACGAGGCTGAAGACGACGCCGACGAGGAGAGCGAGGAAGACGAGGCTGAAGACGAAGCGGACGAGGAGGAAACGGAAGCCGACGAGGACGCTGACGAAGACGAAGCGGACGAGGAGGAAACGGAAGCCGACGAGGACGCTGACGAAGACGAAGCGGACGAGGAAGCCGACGATGACGACGGCGAGGGCGGACCGCCGGACCACGCTGGCGGCCCGGGCGGGAACTGACGACGCGGTCCGCAGCTCGGTTCGGTAACGCGGGCGACGGTCGCCGAGACCGACTCTCATTTTGCGGACGCACTCCGGTGTCGGCAGGGTTTAGTGCGCCGTGAGCGAACCGAGAGGTATGAGCGAAACCGCGTATCCGCCGGTGTCACAGCACCTCTCCGACGTCGATGCGGCCCGGGAAGAGGGCCGCCGGAAGATGGACTGGGCGCTCCAGCACATGCCGATATTGAACGCGCTGCGCGAGGAGTTCGTCGACGAGCAGCCGCTCGCCGGCGAGACGATCGCGATGGCGATGCACGTCGAGGCGAAGACGGCGAACCTCGTCGAACTGCTCGCCGAGGGCGGCGCCGAGGTGGCGATCACCGGGTGTAACCCCCTCTCGACGCACGACGACGTGTCGGCCGCGCTCGACGACCACGAGTCGATCACCTCCTACGCCGTGCGGGGCGTCGACGACGACGAGTACTACGACGCGATGCACGCCTGCATCGCCCACGAGCCGACCGTCACCGTCGACGACGGGATGGACATGGTGAAACTCGTCCACGAGGAATACCCCGACCTGATCGACTCCATCGTCGGCGGCGCCGAGGAGACGACCACGGGCGTCGACCGCCTGCGCGCGATGGACGCCGACGGCGAGCTCCACTACCCCGTCTTCGCCGTCAACGACACGCCGATGAAGCAGCTGTTCGACAACGTCCACGGCACGGGCGAGTCGTCGCTCGCGACCATCGCGATGACGACGAACCTCTCGTGGGCCGGGAAGAACGTCGTCGTCGGTGGCTACGGCCAGTGCGGGAAGGGCGTCGCCAAGAAGGCGTCCGGGCAGAACGCGAACGTCATCGTCTGCGAGGTCGACCCGCGGAAGGCGCTCGAAGCGCACATGGAGGGGTACGAGGTGCTCCCCATGGAGGAGGCCGCCGCGAAGGGCGACGTGTTCATCACGACGACGGGCAACCGCGACGTGATCACCCGCGAGCACTTCGCGGAGATGAGCGACGGCGTCCTGCTCGCGAACGCCGGCCACTTCGACGTGGAGGTGAACCTCGACGACCTCGACGACCTCGCCGTGGACCGCTACGAGGTCCGCGACGGCGTCGAGGGGTTCGAGATGCCCGACGGCCGCGTCCTCAACGTCATCGCGGAGGGCCGCCTCGTCAACCTCGCCGCGCCCATCGCCTTAGGCCACCCGGTCGAGGTGATGGACCAGAGCTTCGGCGTTCAGGCGGTCGTCGTCCGCGAGCTCGCCGCCAACGGCGACGCGTACGACGCCGGCGTCCACGACGTGCCCAACGAGCTCGATCGCGAGGTGGCGGACATCAAGCTCGCCGCCGAGGGCGTCGAGTACGACGACCTCAGCGACGAGCAGCGCGAGTACATGGGGAGCTGGGAACACGGGACCTGACCCGGCCGGACGGCGACCGCCGAGCCCGCCGGTTCGACCCGCTTTTGTGCCGCGCGACCGTACCGGACGTATGAATCTCACCGCGGTGTTACACTCCGGATTCGGTGTCTCGGTGTTAGCCGGAATCCTCGTCTCCGACACGACGCTTCGCGTCGCCGCGTTCGCGCTCGGCGCGGTCCTCTTCGTCGCCGGCATTGTCGTGTCGCGGCGCGGCGACTGAGACGAGCCGAACGGCGCGTCGCCTCGCCGAACGGTGACGACCGGCCCCGGCTCGCGTCCTTTTTCCCCCGCGACCGCTTACGAGAGCCAGTGACAGTCACGAGCGTCCACGACCCGAGCCACCGCGAGGCCCTCTGGGAGCTGGAGGACGCCTTCGAGCGCGGCGACCTGATCAGCGTCTTCGGCCGCTGTACGGTCAGCTACGAGGGGCGTGCGGCCTCGGACCTGGGCGCCGGCGACCGACTGCTCGTGTTGAAGCCCGACGGCGCCGCCCTCGTCCACACCGACGAGGGGCGGCAACCCGTCAACTGGCAGCCGCCGGGGTCGGAACACCGCGCCGCGGTGCGCGAGGGACGGCTGCGCGTGCGCTCGACGCGGAGCAACCCCGACGAGACCCTGACCGTCCGCTTCGCGGCCGTCGACCAGCTCTCCGCGATGGCCGTGACCGGCGGCCGCGACCTCACGCTCCACGGGAGCGAGGAGGACCTCCGGACCCGAATCTTGGAGCGCCCCGACCTCGTCGAGCCCGGGTTCGAGCCCCGCGAGACCGAACGCCCGTCCAGCGCCGGTCCGATGGACGTCTTCGGCGTTGACGCCGACGGCACGCCGGTCGTCGTCGAGCTGAAGCGCCGCCGGGTCGGTCCGGACGCCGTGGGACAGCTCGCGCGGTACGTCCGGGCGCTCCGCGAGGAGTTGGGGATCGAGGCGAACGACGGCGAGACCGACGACGCGGACTCGCCGGAGGTGCGCGGGATCTTAGTCGCCCCGTCGGTCACCGACCGCGCCGCGGAGCGGCTCGCGGAGCGCGGCTTCGACCACGTCGCGCTCGAACCGACGCCGGAGGAGTGAGCGGGCGGCGTGTCAACGCAGACCGCAATCCGGCGGATCGCCGGCGCTGACTCCCTGAGGAGCCGCGGCGGACGCCTCGCTATCGAAGGGTTTATCGCCGCAGCGCGGGCTACATCGGACAAGTAGCCATGTCTGACAAACCCGCCTCTATGTATCGGACGATCGACAAGCCGTCGTACACCCGCCGCGAGTACATCACGGGTATCCCCGGCTCGAAGATCGCCCAGCACAACATGGGCGACCTCTCCGCGGAGCCGGACGACTACCCCGTCCAGATCAGCCTCCGCGTCGAGGAGGAGCTCCAGGTTCGACACGGGTCGCTGGAGAGCGCGCGCCTCTCGGCGAACCGCCACCTGATCAAGGAGCTCGGCGAGGGCAACTACAAGATGACCCTCCGCAAGTTCCCCCACCAGGTCATCCGAGAGAACAAGCAGGCGACCGGCGCCGGCGCGGACCGCGTCTCCGACGGGATGCGCCAGGCGTTCGGCAAGCCCGTCGGCACCGCCGCGCGGCTCAACAAGGACGACGTCGTGTTCACCGCCTACTGCGACGTCGAGCAGGCCTCCGTCGTGAAGGAGGCGTTCCGCCGCGCGTACAACAAGCTCTCCCCGCCGTGCCGGATCACGGTCGACCGCGGCGAGAAGCTGCTCGTCTCGTAGACCCCTCGACCCCGACCCCGTCCGTGAGGCGGGTTTTTCTCCGCGCGTTCGCGTGACGTAGCCGCGGCGCCGCGTGTCTCCGAACCGGTTCCGATCCCCGAGCCGAACACCTGAAATACCTCGCTCGCGTACCGCACGGCAGTGTCACAGCAGCTGGCCGAGGTCGAGACGCTGTTCCTCCACGAGGCGCGGAGCGACTACACCGTCGTCGCGAACCGCGACGGCAAGCGCGTGCTCCGCGGGCGGCTCGAACTCAAGAAGACCTCCGCGGGCCCGCGCCCGGGGAAGTTCCGGGTGATCCGCGACGGGGAGGACCACCCCCGCCAGCCGGACGAGTTCGTCGACCTCGCGCGGGCGGCCGGTCGGATCCGCATCTCCGAGCAGACCTCGCCGGAGAACCGGACGCGGCTGAAGGAGATGCTCGACGGCTACCAGCTGGAGGCGACGGCGGTCCGGACCTGCCGGCGCTGCGCGAGCGACGGGCGCTACGGGCCGATCACGAGCGAGGACGCCATCGACCACAACGGCGAGCTGATCTGTCGGGACTGCGCCCGCCGGGAGCTAGAGCGGGAGCTGTCGTACAAAGGGGAGTTCACGGGCGCGGCCGAGGAGCGATTGGAGGAGCTGCTGTACGAGTCGGGCGACCTCGACCGGATCGTGAGTCTCCTCCAGGGCGGACTCGACCCCGACCTCACGAAGTACGACGAGGTGTCGGCGAACGTCGACGACGTCTCGCCCGTCCGGACCGAAGACTTGGACCTCCATCCGGACCTCTCTTCGCACCTCCAAGGCCGCTTCGAGGAGCTACTGCCGGTCCAGAGTCTCTCCGTGCGGAACGGCCTGCTCGACGGCGACGACCAGCTCGTGGTGAGCGCCACGGCGACGGGGAAGACGCTCGTCGGCGAGCTGACCGGGATCGACCGCGCGCTGAAGGGGGACGGGAAGCTGCTCTTCTTGGTCCCGCTCGTCGCGCTCGCCAACCAGAAGCACGAGGACTTCGAGGACCGCTACGGCGACCTGCTCGACGTCTCCATCCGGGTCGGCTCCTCGCGGGTGAACGACGACGGCAACCGCTTCGACCCGAACGCCGACGTGATCGTCGGCACCTACGAGGGGATCGACCACGCGCTCCGGACGGGCAAGGACCTCGGCGACGTGGGGACGGTCGTCATCGACGAGGTCCACACGCTGAAGGAGGGCCAGCGCGGCCACCGGCTCGACGGGCTCATCTCCCGGCTGAAGTACTACAGCGAGGACCGGATGGAGACCCGCGCGGGCTACGACGGGACGCAGTTCGTCTACCTCTCGGCGACCGTCGGGAACCCGGAGTGGCTCGCGGAGAAGCTCCGCGCGACGCTCATCGAGTACGAGGAGCGCCCGGTCCCCATCGAGCGCCACGTCACCTTCGCTGATAGCCGTGAGAAGGCCCAGATCGCCGACAAGCTCGTGAAACGCGAGTTCGACACGAAGTCGTCGAAGGGGTACCGCGGGCAGACGATCATCTTCACCAACTCGCGGCGGCGCTGTCACGAGATCAGCCGCAAGCTCCGGTACGACTCCGCGCCGTACCACGCCGGCCTCGACTACGGGCGCCGGAAGAAGGTCGAGCGCATGTTCGGGAATCAGGACCTCTCGGCGGTCGTCACCACCGCGGCGCTGGCGGCCGGCGTCGACTTCCCCGCCTCGCAGGTGATCTTCGACTCGCTGGCGATGGGGATCGAGTGGCTCTCCGTCCAGGAGTTCTCGCAGATGCTCGGGCGCGCCGGACGCCCGGACTACCACGACCGCGGCCGGGTCTACCTCCTCGTCGAGCCGGACGGCGTCTACCACGGGTCGATGGACCGCACGGAGGACGAGGTGGCGTTCACCCTGCTGAAAGGCGAGATGGAGGACGTGGCGACGCACTACGACGAGACCGCGGCCACCGAGGAGACGCTCGCGAACGTCGTCGTCGCCGGCAAGAAGGCGAAGCGCCTCAACGACCGGATGATCGGCGAGGTCCCCACCAAGCACGCGCTCGGGAAGCTGCTGGAGTGGAACTTCATCGACGGCTTCGAGCCGACGCCGCTCGGCCGCGGGGTGACGCGGCACTTCCTCGCGCCCGACGAGGCGTTCTTCATCCTCGACTCGGTCCGGAAGGGGACCGACCCGTACGACATCGTCGCCGACCTCGAACGGCGCGACGACGAGGAGTGACGACGCGCAACGAAACCCTTTAGCGGCTCTTCGGGGTATGTAGGAGTACGGGACCGTGGGTTAGTGGTATACTCCGAGCCTTGGGTGCTCGTGACCCCGGTTCGAATCCGGGCGGTCCCATTCTGCTGTTGCGAACAATCCGTGAGCAGTGGCGACTATTTACAAATAAGAGGCGGTGGCGCGTGCCTGCGAGGCCGCCCCGCGGCCGAGCAGCACGCGCGAGGGAGTCAGTCACCGGAGCGAAGCGGAGGCGACTGACGAGGCTGGGGAGGTGTGAGGTGCGGTCGCGGTGCGGGGTGGGACTCAAAAGGGCAGCCGGGAGGCGGGCGCAGGTGACGCAAGCACCGCAGTGAGGGAGCGAACGGAGTGACGAGGAGCGCAGCGAGCGTGCGCCCGCCTCCCGGCTGGGACTTTGGAGGTGTTCACCACTGATCCACCGGCGCCTGTTTATAAATAGACCGCCAGGATTTTGAAATTCCGCACCGCACCACCGATCACTATTTAAAAACGATCTCAGGCCAAGTCAGTCAGCGACTGCTGTTCGTACACGTCGGGGTCGGCGGGGGGCGCGTCCCGGATCTCGGGGTAGTACTCCAGCAGCTGCGTCGCCAGCTCCTCGCCGAGCCGGACCGGGACGGCGTTGCCGATCTGTTTCATCACGTCGGTCTTCGTCCCCTCGAAGACGAACTCGTCGGGGAACGTCTGGAGCCGAGCCATCTCGCGGGGCGTGAGGTACCGGTCCTCACTGGGGTGGATGAAGACGTTCGTGCTCACCGTCAGCGACGGCTCCTCGGGGTCGAGCCGGCGGAGGTACGTCCCGTACCGCTTGACGATCTCCGGCTCGTGCGGGCAGGTGTCGGTGTCCTCGCAGTCGCACTGGTACTTCTTCGTCTTCAGGCGGTCGGGGAGGTCGCGGTAGTAACCGCCCGGGGGAACGTGACGGATGCGTTCGAGCGTCTTCTCGCCGGTGTCGGCGTACGTCATGTTCGGGAGGTCGTCGGTCGCGTCCGCGAGCGCCTCGCCGGCGGTGCGCCAGTGCCCCTCAGGCGTCGTCGGCTCAGGAAAGCGGATCGGCACGTCGCGATTGGTGCCCATGAAGAAGATCCGGCGGCGCTTCTGGGGGACGCCGTACTGTTCGGCCTCCAGCACTCGGTACTCGCACTTGTAGCCGTGCGCCGCGAACTCGTCGACGATGAGGTCTTTCACGTACCGGTCGTCACTGGTCTGGCGGTTGATCAGGTCGCGGACGTTCTCCATCAACACCAACTGTGGTTCGAGGACGGAGACGACCCGGAGGAACTCCTCGAACAGCGTGTTCCGGCGGTCCTTCTCCATCTCGTCGAGCTCGATCTGCTCGTTGTTGAGCCGGCTGAACCCCTGACAGGGCGGCCCGCCGATCACCACGTCGACGCCGTCAGGGTCGTAGCCCGCGCCCGCGGCCGCCTCGCGGATCGCCGGGGCGTCAAGTTCGCGCACGTCCCCTTCGAGGAACTCGGTGTCGGCGAAGTTCCGTCGGTACGTCTCCGCCGCGGGCTCCCACTGGTCGCTCCCGAGGGCCACGTCGAAGCCCGCCCGCTCGAATCCCAAGTCGAGGCCGCCGCAGCCGGAGAAGAAGCCGGCGACCACCGGCGCGTCAGCGTCGGCGTCAGCGCCCACCGGGATCACCTCGGCGATGCGGGGACACGCGTGCTCGATCCATTTCGTGCCTCGATTCGCCGCGGGCGCATAAAAGCGTCACACCTCAGGCCGGGACGGCAGGTTCGCTGGCGGCCGGCGCGTCGTCGTCCGGCGTCAGGCCCGCCGCTCGCTGATCTCCTCGGCGATCCGCTCGTCGGGGCGGCGGAGCTCGCCGGACTCGACCTCGTAGACGTAGCCGGAGACGGTGGTGTCGTCCGGGATGAACGCGGACTCGCGGAGGTACTCGACCTGCGCGGCGCAGGCCGCGTCGATGTCGTCGGTCATCTTCACCCAGTCGAGGAGGTCGGCGTCGCCGATCGTGAGCTCCGGCAGCGACGGGTCGAGGTCCGCGGCGTCGATGTCGCCCGTCTCGGCTTCGAGCCCCTCGCGGATCGCCTCGTCGGGCGCGCTCATCATCCCGCAGTCGGTGTGGTTGATAACGACGATCTCGTCGGTGTCGAAGAAGTTCGTCGTGAGCGCGGTCGACCGGATCACGTCGTCGGTCACCTTCCCGCCGGCGTTGCGGAACACCTGCGCGTCGCCGAGGTCGATGCCGAGCGCCTCCTCGATCGGGATTCGCTCGTCCATACAGGCGACGACGAGGAGGTTCTTATCGGTCGGGATCCCTTTCCGGCGGCGGCGCGCCCAGTCGTCGCGCTCGTCGACCGCGGCGTCGAGATGTTCGTGGTGCGCGTCGTGGTCGGCGTGGTCGTGCGATGGCATCGCTCGATCGGAGGGGTGGGAGAAAGGGGATCGTTGCGAAAACCGAGATCCCCGCCGTCGACGCGGATCGGCGGCGATATCGTCCGATATCGAGGACGCGTGGCAGATCGGTCGATCCGGATTCGACCGACGCGGGCGGGCCGAGGCGTCGACCGAGGCGGTCCGCCCGCGGCCTTTCGAAATCCTTTTGTCCCGAATCGGCATTGATGTGAGTGCGAGCCGCCTTAGCTCAGACTGGGAGAGCACTCGACTGAAGATCGAGCTGTCCCCCGTTCAAATCGGGGAGGCGGCATATTCTGAACCCGCGAGCGACAGCGAGCGGACGACCGCGGGTCACTCGTCGTCGACGAGGACGGTCGCGAGGCGGTCGCCGCAGTGCGGGCAGTTCAGCGTCTGCCAGGTGTCGGGATCCAGATCGCCGAACGGCTCGGACCGGCGCGCGTCCGCGGCGGCGACGCTCGCGCCGCAGGTCTCGCAGTCGTGGGTGTCGTCGGGATCGGTCATCGCCGGGCGTACGGGCGCCTCGGCGAAACCGACTTCGCCGCGCGGCGCCTCCGATCGTCCATGAGCCGGTTCGCGGCGGTGGCGTTCGACCTCGACGACACGCTGTGCCGCCACGACCACGACGTGGACGCCCTTTACCGCCGGGCGTTCGAGGAGGCGGGCGTGGAGCCGTTCGGCGAGCCGGAGGAGCTGTGGCCCCTCCTCGACGGCCCGCCGGACCCCGACGATCGCGTCGGCTACCTCGGCGCGGGGTTCGCGCGGTTGGCGGCGCAACACGGGAGAGACGTGGACCCCGTCGCGCTCGCGGCGGCGTTCGAGGCGGTCGCGGACGAGTCGCGGGTGGCGTACCTACCGGGCGCGACCGAGGCGCTGGCGGCCGCGGCGGCGGCGGGTCCCGTGGGCGTGCTCACGAACGGTCCCGAGGACCGCCAGCGGGCGAAGATCGAGGCGCTCGGGTTGGACGATCTCGTCGACGCGATCGTGTACGCCGGGGACCTGCCCCGCCGGAAGCCGCACGCGGAACCGTTCGAGCGGCTGACCGCGGCGCTGTCGGTCGATGCCGAAGAGACGCTGTACGTCGGGAACTCGCTGTCGTACGACGTCGCGGGCGCGCACAACGCCGGGCTCCGGTCCGCGTGGCTCCGCGCGAGTCCCGACGACGCGCCCGGCGCGTACGGGCCGGACCACGTCGTCGACTCGTTAGCGGAGATCGCGGACCTGCTGGCCGAGGGGCGCGGAGCCGACGGCCGCGAGCCCGGAGGCGAAGCAGCGGCGACCGGGCCGGAGGAGAGTCGGTGAGCGACGCGGTCAGGGGTCGCGCCCTCGCCAAGGCGAGACCGGGGGCGACGGTCGCGAGCGTCGAACCGCTCGGGCGGGGGAACCGCAAGCGGACGGAGGTGGTGCGATTCGAGAGCGCCGCGCCGGTGGTCGTCCAACGCTCCGAAACGCCGGCCGCGACCCGGACCGAGGCGGCGCTGCTGACGGCGATCGGCAATCGGACGGGCGTGCCAGTTCCCCGGCCGCTCGGCGAGGGCGTCGCCGACGGGACGGGGTGGTTCGTGACGCCGCTGGTCGACGGCGCGGGCGTCCGCGGGGCGTTCGTCGACCGCGGGCCGGCGGACCGGCGGGGGGTCGCGCGGGCGTTCGGCCGCTGGCTCGCGGCGCTCCACGAGCCGTTTCGGTTCTCGGGGTGCGGGCGGCTCGCGGTCGACGGCGCGGCGGGCGACGGAGCGATCGACGCGGAGTCGGTCCTCGGACGCGACGCGTCGCTGTCCGTCCGCAATCCGGTCGGCGCCGACGAGTGGCTCCGGGAGTTCGGGGAGCGACACGCCGACCGGCTCCCCGAGGAGTTCGACGGGCTCCGCGCTCGGCTTCGGGACGCGTTCCGGGAGTCGACCGCGTGCGACACCGATCCGCGGCTGTTCCCGTGGGACTTCCGCCCGGGGAACGCCCTCGTCGCGGACGGCGCGGTGACGGCCGTCCTCGACTGGGAGGCGCCGCTGGCCGCCCCGCGTGGCGTGTCGGTCGCGAAGACCGAACACCTCGTCGTCGACTGGTACGTGCCGGCGGCCGAGACCGGGCCGCTCAGGCGGGCGTTCCGCGACGGCTACGAGTCCGTCGCGCCGCTCCCGCGCGTCGAGCGTGCCCACCGCGCCGCGGCCGTCGCGAGCGCGGTCGTCGACGGCGAGGGCGTGGTGACGAACCCGCGCTACCCGCCGGTCGACCGCGACGCGGCGGTCGAGTTCCATCGACGGGCGCTTCGGCGCGCGCTGGACAACGGACCCGGATAGACCACTCCGAGACGAGGCGCCGGTCAGTACAGCGCCGTGGCTGCGAGGATGCCGGCGGTCTGGCCGAGGCCGACGAGCGCGATGCCCGCGACCGTCCCCGCCGCGGAGCCGGCGAACGCGGCGACGACCGCGCCCACGACCGAACACGCGGCCGCGGCGTGGTGGACGGTCGAGCGCGGGACCGTCGCGTCGCGAAGCCCCGTGTAGACGAACGCCGGCGCGGGCAGGAGCATCCAGCCGTAGAAGGCGACGGCGAGGAGCGCGCCGGCCGGGAGCGCGGCCGCGAGCCCGGCCCCGTCGCGTGCGAGGAACCCGAGGACGCCCGCGAGCGTGACCGGGGTCCCCGCGAGGATCACCAGCTTCCACGCGCGGAGGACTCCCGTCGCCATGTCGCGCCACGAGGCGACGACGAAGGCGACGAGCAGGGCGCTCATGACGACGTGCGCGACGAACAGCGCGTGGAGGGAGACCGCACCGAGGACCGTCGCCGCGGCGACGCCCCACGCCGCGGGGACCAGCAGCGCGGGGCCGTTCTCGCGGAGCGTGAGGGCGGGGCCGTCCGCTTGGTACTCGTGTGACACGTTGGTCGCTTCCGCGCCGAGGAATATAAACGTCGGCGTCCGGTGGGGCGCCGAAGAACGACACGATCCGGTCTCGCTCGCGCCGCGAATCTGTCGTTCGGACAGTGTTCGCTCATAAAGTTTCGGTTATTCGGAAACGATCGTCTAGAGAGAGTCGTGGTAACTGTACACTCGCAATCCTTATCACCCGACAGGGCCTCTCTCCATTCGCAATGGCGACCGGAAAGGTTGATTTCTTCAACGACACTGGCGGCTACGGATTTATCGAGACTGACGACGCGGACGACGACGTGTTCTTCCACATGGAAGACGTCGGCGGCCCGGACCTCGAAGAGGGCCAGGAGCTCGAGTTCGACATCGAGTCCTCCGAGAAGGGTCCCCGCGCGACGAACGTCGTTCGGCAGTAAGCCGATCCGAGAAGGTGGGTCGGTCCGGCTGACGCCGAACGCGACTCTGACACACGGTATCAAACGTTTTCGTCCGCGTCGCGGGCTCGCGTCCGCCGCGGTCGTATTTTACGCTCGACGAGCGCCCCGCTCGTCGCGTGCGCGCGTCGTACCCGGAGAAGAGATGAGAGCGACCGCGTCCGCGCTCAGATGTGTTGCCCGAAGAGCCCGCGGCCCTTCGTCACCTCGACGTCGCCCTCGACTTTCGTCTGACAGGAGAGGCGGACGTCGTGGTTCGGGTGGTGCGGCGGGAGCCAGAGGCGGGCCTTCTCCTTTGTGCTCGGCTCGCTGACCTCGCCGTCGACCTGGACCGCACAGGAGCCGCACGACCCGGAACCGCGGCAGTTGAGCTGTTCCATCTTGCCGTTGTAGACGGAGAGACCGGCCTCTTTGAGCACGTCGCGCAGATTGGCGCCCTGCTCGCACTCGATTTCCTCGCCCTTGTAGGATACAGTAGGCATGTCGACTCACGGTACGCGAGCGATCCACAAAAGAGTCTGTGTCCGCGGGGCGCGGCGACCGGAACCGCAAGCGCCGACCGCGCCACGCCCAGAAACGGTCGTGTGCCGAGCGTCGGACGCCGACGGGGCGTTTTTTACCCTCGGCACCGCAGGGTGGCACAATGGGACTCAGGTGTCTGCTCGGACACGACTTCGGCGAACCCGAACTCCAGCGCGAGCGCGAAGAGGAGGGCGACGAGGTCGTCACGACCGTCAAGGAGGTGAAGACCTGCGCTCGCTGCGGCGAGACGCAGATCGTCAGCGAGAATACCGAAGTGACGACGATGGAGCAGCTGGCGGACGAGGCCGCCGCGAACGCCGGCGGCGAGACCGCCGGCGCGTCGGCCGCGGCGCCGACGCGCGACGACGCCCCGGACGCTGCCGAGGAGGGCGCCGGACCCGGCACGGCGTCGGGAGGGGTCGGTGCGGCCGACGCCGGGACGGCGGACGAGGGCGTGACCCTCGACGAGGAGCCCGGAGCCGGGAGCGACGACGCGGTGATCCTCGACGACGGGGCCGCGGCCGACGAGCCGGCGGGGCCGACCGACGCCGCTCCGGCCGCGGACCGCGTCGACGCGGCGACGGGCGCGGCGGACGGTCCGAACGCGCCGGACGAGGCGGGCTCGCCGGACGGAGCAGCTCCGGCGGACGAGGACACGGAGGTGTTGGGCGCGGGCGGCGAGTCGGCGTCCGCGCCGTCGCCCCCGGCCGAGACCGAATCCGGTGCCCCCTCGGGCGACGAGGCGGACGCGGAGAGCGACGACGGCGTGATCCTCGACGAGGACGAGGAGCCGGCCGACGACCGGGAGCGGGGCGCGTGGCCGGAGGTCGACGATGAGGACGCCGGCGCCGACGGAGCGACCGCGTGGCCCGATCACGGCGGCGAAGACGAGGGGTTCAGCGCGGAGGTCGGTGAGGGCGGTGACGCCGACGTCGAGTTCGGCGGCGGGCTCACCCCGGAGGCCGCGGACGGGCGGGAAGAGCAAGAATCTGCGACGGAGTACGTCGAGGCGCCCGACGACGGCGAGGGCGCCACGTTCGACGCCGGCGGCGAGGACGGGACGGGGATCACCCGGGGCGAGAGCCCCGAGTTGGAGACGGTGGGCGACGACGCCCCGACGGAGTACTACTGTCCCGAGTGCGGGATGGTCCGGGCTGCGGACGGGAGTTCGATGCGCGCGGGAGACATCTGTCCGGAGTGTAAGCGCGGGTACGTCGACGAGCGTCCTCGGTAGGCGAAGCGGAAGCGGGCCGTTCGGGCCGAACCCGCCGAGCGGCCGTGACGAAACTGGTTTACGCCGGCCTGTCGAACGGTCGCGGCATGAAGGAGTACAAGATGCGCCGCGGCGAGCATCTGGACGACCGCATGCCGGACCTGAAGGGTTCGATCGAGGAGTACTTCGGCGAGGTCACCGGCACCGAGGAGTGGGAGGGGCACGAGCTGTACGTCGTCGCCGACCCCGACAACCCGGTGTTCGAGCGCATCGTCGCGGGCGCCGCCGAGTACGGGAGCAAGAAGGACAAGCTGGCGGTCCACTTCGAGGAGCGCCCCGCCGAGGACGTCATCGCGGAGGGGAACGCCGACGCCGCCGCGGACGCCGTCGACGCGAAAAACGACTTCCTCCTGGAGGCGACCGGGCGCGACGCGAAGTCGCGCCGCGACTCGCTGAAGCGCGAAGTCGAGGACGACGCCCCCGATTACTGAGCGGTTTCTGCGGCGACCGGTTCTCGTCCGTCGAGGAAAGCGCGGAGCCCGCTAGCGTCCCGCCCGCGCGACTGAACCCCGCGAGAGAGTTGTCACCGTCTTCGAAGCGTCGTCGCCTCCTCACGGGAAGCGTCATCGCCCGACGAGAATCGGCTCCACTCGGCGGTGAGACTGTCAGGATCGATCTGGTAAATATTTATTCAGATTTGAGTTAAAACTCCGGCAGTTTTAAGCCGTACGGGGACGAAACGGTGTGTATGAGCATTGAGACGGTCGTGCTGGCGGTCGGATCGGAGGACGGGAAACGCGTCGAGCGGCTCGCCGAGGAGATCATCTCCGTCGCCGAGCCGGCGGACGCCGAGGTCGTGTTGACCCACGTGTTCGACAGGGAGGAGTTCGACGAGACCAGCGTGAAGCTCGGGTTTGAGCCGGAGAGCGAGAGCTCGACGCCCGACGCCATCGCGGAGCGACACACCACCACCCGGAAGCTCTCGGAGGCGCTCTCCGAGGCCGGCGTGCGACACTCCGTCCGGGGCGCGGTGGGAGACCTCGCGGACGAGGTCGTCGAGACGGCCGAGGGCCTCGAAGCCGACCGCGTCGTGGTCGGCGGGCGGCGCCGCTCGCCGACCGGGAAGGCCGTCTTCGGCAGCGTCGCGCAGGAGGTCATGCTCTCTGCGCCGTGCCCGGTCACCTTCGTCCGCGAGCCGGCGTCGTAACGCGGTTTCGCGGTACGGACCCCGTTTGTTATTCACGGTCGACCGCGCGAAGCGTCCCGCTTAAGTGAGACGGGTCCGCGCTTACACCCGATGTACTACGTGGGCGTCGACCTCGGGGCGACGAACGTCCGGGCGGCCGTCGGCGACGAGAGCGCGGCGGTCCTCGGCTCCGCGTCGCGGGGTACGCCGCGGGGGCCGAACGGCATCGCCGTCACCGAGGCCGTGTTGGAGGTGGTCCGCGGGGCCTGTACGGACGCGGGAATCGCGCCGAGCGAGGCGGTCGCGGCCGGGATCGGCTCCATCGGTCCGCTCGATCTGGCGGAGGGGGTCGTCCAGGGGCCCGCGAACCTCCCGGACACGGTCGAGCGCATCCCGCTCGTCGGGCCGGTCGGTCGGCTGCTCGACACCGACGAGGTGTACCTCCACAACGACACCATCGCGGGCGTCATCGGCGAGCGGTTCCACTCCGAGCGCAACCCCGATGACATGGTGTATCTCACCATCTCCTCGGGGATCGGCGCGGGCGTTGCCGTCGACGGGAACGTCCTCTCTGGGTGGGACGGCAACGCCGGCGAGGTCGGCCACATGACCGTCGACCCGCACGGGTTCATGACCTGCGGCTGCGGGCTCGACGGCCACTGGGAGGGGTACTGCTCGGGCAACAACATCCCGAAGTACGCCCGGGAGCTCCACGAGGAGGACCCCATCGAGACGATCCTCCCGATCGAGGACCCCGACTTCTCCGCGGTCGACGTGTTCGAGGCGGCGGGCGAGGACACCTTCGCCGACCACGTGATCGACCAGGTCGCCCACTGGAACGCCATGGGGATCGCCAACATCATCCACGCGTACGCGCCGCTCGTCGTGAGCGTCGGCGGCGCGGTCGCGCTCAACAACCCCGACCGCGTCCTCGACCCGATCCGCGAGAAGCTCCCGGAGATGGTGTTCATCAACGTCCCGGAGGTTCGGCTCACCGACCTCGGCGACGACGTCGTGGTGAAAGGCGCCCTCGCGAGCGCGCTGACGGGCGGGACCGGCGACCGGGCGCGCGTCGAGAACGCGCCCTGACCGAGCGCGGCGACGACGGCCCGCGGGCTACTGCTCGAACTCGTCGAGCTCCGGTTCCACGTCGGCGCCGACCGCGTCGCGCGTGTCGAGGTACGCGTCGCGGTACCGCCAGATCTTCCGGAGGAGGACGTACCCGAACGCGCCCTGGAAGACGATGACGAAGCCGAACAGCGCGAGGACCTGCGGGAGGCCGAAGAGTCCCGCGGCGACGCCGGTCACCGGACCGACGAGCGTGTTGTACAGCGCGTGGATCGCCGCCGCGAGGACGAGCCCCTTGACGATGATCGGGCCGCGGTTCCCGGGATTGAACTTCGCGAGCCCGAGGTAGTAGCCCGCGAACGCCGAGTAGACGACGTGTCCCGGTCCCGCGAGCGCCCGGAGCGCGGCGATGCCGTCGCCGGCGCCCAGCGCCGCGATGCCGACCGTCAGCTCCGCCATGTCGACGTTCTGGGCGATGTACACGAAGTTCTCGATGACGACGAAGCCGAGCCCCGCGATGGCGCCGTAGACGGCGCCGTCGATGACGGCGTCGAAGCGGGCGTCGGTGTACGCGTACAGCCGCACCGCGAGCAGCTTCACCGACTCCTCTATCGGGCCGACGACGACGAAGAAGAACACGACGATTCCGAGGAAGCCGAGCGGCCGGAAGTACGGCTGGAGCACGCTGTTCAGGATCGCCGCGAACGTCGCGGTGAGGATAGAGAGGAGGAACGTCGCCACGAGGAGCGACAGCGGCTCGCCGGTCGTCACGTCCGAGACGTACACGTACGCGGCCAGCCCCAGAGCGGGGATCACGGAGAGCCCGAGGAGGACCGCGATGGCCGGGTCGAAGAGGAGCCCGAGTCCGAACGAGCCGAGGATCGCCAAGAGTCCGACGAACGCGACGAGGACGACCCCGGCCTTCGCGGAGCGCGTGAGGAGCCAGTACAGCGCGACCGACAGCCCGTCGAGGGAGGTGCGCTCCTCCCACGTCGCGACATCGTAGAGGTCGCGGTCGTCGTCGGCCCGAGACGCGATCGGGTCCTCGTCGCTTGGCATGGCCCCCGTTTCGCCCCCCGGTGACTTAACGGATTGGCGGAACCGGACGGACGCGCTGAGGCCGGTGGGCGGGATGCGTCACCGACCGCGCTCGCTCCGCGGCCGACAGGATTGAAACCGCGGCGGACGAAGGTCGGGTATGCACTTCGATCCGCGGGTCCAGCGCGCCCTGAAGGAGGCCGGGCTGGACGCCGACGCCGTCGCCGACGCCTCGGACCGAGTCGCCGAACTCGTCGCCCGCGACGCCGACCGCCTCCGAGAGTTCTTCGACGGCGACGACCCGTACTACTCGGACATGGAGATGGCGCACAGCGCGGCGTCGAGACAGGAGCACGCGAGCGCCGACGTGGACCTGTTCACCCACGGGAGCGACCTCCGCGGGTACCTCTCGCTCGACGGGTGGGGCGTCCCGGTCGAGGGC
>NZ_NEWJ01000050.1:0-18968 GCF_002135045.1 Halorubrum sp. SD683 | reverse complement strand
GGCGATGCCTGCTCAGGCCGACGGCTCCGCGTCGTCGACGGGCTCCGCGAAGCCGAACCGCGGCTTGACGTCGGTGACCTCGACCGCGAGCGTCTCGCCGACGTCGGCGTCGACGAACAGGGTGTAGCCATCGACGTAGGCGATGCCGTCGCCCTCGTCGCCCTCCTCCTCGACGGTCACCTCGATCCGGTCGCCCTCGGCGACCGGCGAGGTGGTGTACCCCTTCGCGACGAGGTACACCTCCGAGGAGGCGTCCCGCGAGGCGGGCGGCGAGACGGTCCGGACGTACTGGAACGACTCGCTCACGTCGTCGCGGAAGGCATCGAGGTCCTCGCCCTGGAACACCTTCACGACGAAGTCGCCGCCGGTCGCGAGCAGCTCGTCGGCGGTGTCGAGCGCCTGCCGCGCGAGGTGGACCGAGCGGGCGTGGTCGAGGGAGTACTCGCCGGTCATGTTCGGCGCCATGTCGCTCGCGACGACGTCGGCGCCGCGCTCGCCGACCGCCTCACGCAGGTAGTGCCGGGTGCGCTCCTCGGTCATGTCACCGCGGATCGTCTCGACGTCGCCCTCGTCGAGGTCCTCGATGCGCTGGAGGTCGACGCCGACGACGGTGCCGCCCTCCCCGACCTCCTCGGCGGCGACCTGGAGCCACCCGCCGGGCGCGGCCCCGAGGTCGACCACGGTGTCGCCGGGGGCGAGCAGGTCCGCCTCCTCGTCGAGCTGTTTCAGCTTGTAGGCGGACCGGGCGCGGTACCCCTGCTGTTTGGATCGGTTGTAGTAGTCGTCTTTCCCGCTCATGGCGTCATCACCGCAGGCGGACGCGGGGCCACCGAGATCGGGGTGGAGGTAGCGCTCATACCCGTAACGACGGGGGCGACCGGGAAATGAACGTCGGATGCGGGCGACGGCGGCACAGTGCGACTCGACCGAGATCCGCCGCGGCGTCTCCCGCGGAATTTCGCCGTGATGAGCGGAGACACATCGGTTGCGGGCGTCAATTGTTTTTTCAGCATCCGGCCTTTACGATGGCTGTTCAGATGACCACCGCAGGCGAGTCGACCGGCTCCACGGCCCGGCCGCGGGCGGACCTGCGCGCCGAGTTCGCCGACTGCGACCTCGACCGCCACCTCGCGCTGTTTTACGAGTCGACGGCGACCCAGCTCGACACCGTGGCCGCGTTCCTCTCGTACGGGCTCGAGACCGGGCATCGGTGCGTGTACCTCGTCGACGCGAACCCCCGATCGCGGATCGAGAACGCGCTGCGCGCGGAGGGCGTGGACGTGGCGGCAAAGCTCGACGCCGGGGACCTCGCGATCCGCGACGCGTCGGAGGTGTATCTCGACGAGGGCTTCGAACGCGACGGAACCGTCGCCGAGCTGCGGTCGGAGGCGGAGCGGAGCGCCGCCGAGGGGTACGAGGGGATGTGGGTCGCCGGCGAGAACACGTGGGCGTTCGACGGCGAGACATCGTTCGACGAGGTCGTCGACTTCGAGGTCGCGTTCGACGCCGCGTGTCCCGACTTCGCGGTGACTGCGCTGTGCCAGTACGACCTCCGTCGGTTCGACGAGGCGGCGGCCGCGAAGGCGCTTCGAACCCACCAGCAGATCGTTTACGACCGCACGCTGTGTGAGAACCCGTTCCACGTCTCCCCCGAGGAGTACCGCTCCGAGGAAGGGGGGGCCGACGCCCGGATCATGCTGAAGCAGGCTCGCGGGATCGCGGAAAGCAACCGAGAGCTTCGTCGGCGCGAGCAGCGGCTCAGTGTGCTCAGCAGAGTGTTACGCCACAACATCCGGAACGACCTCAACGTCGTTCGTGGGGCACTCGAAGACTTGACGGGAAGCGAGTCGCTGACCGCCGCGGAGGCCGACCTCGTCGCCGCCGCCGCGAGACACGCGGACGCCGTCATCGAAACGGCCGAGAAGGCCCGGTACATCCAGCAGACCATCGGGAGTTCGGAGGTCGAGCCAACCCCTCTCGGGCCGGTGATCGAGCGGGCGGTCGAAGAGGTGCGGTCGGAGCACCCGAACGCACGGATCCGGACCCCCGACTCCTCGGATCAGGTCGTCCTCGCGGACGTGAACCTCGACATCGCCCTCGAAGAGGCGATCCGGAACGGAATCGTCCATCAGGACGATCCGGCGCCGACGGTCTCCGTCGCGGTGTCGACCCCAGCGAGCGAGCGGGTTCGCGTCGAGGTTCGGAACCCCGGGTCGATACCCGACCACGAGCTCCGGTGTTTCCGCGAGAGGGGTGAGACGCCGCTGGCCCACGGGAGCGGGCTGGGGCTCTGGCTCGTTCGATGGATCGTCGAGTCGGCTCACGGGACGGTCGAGTTCGCCAACGACGACGACCGAACGCGGGTCCGGTTCGACCTGTACCGGGTCGCCGACTGAACGCCGATCAGCCACCGTCGACCCGGGTCCGGCCGACTCGCCGCCCCTCGTCCGCGCCTGCGCCGTCGACCGCGAACCCCAACGCCGCGTAGAACTCAGCTAGGTCGGCGTCGAACCGGGCGGTGACGGTCTCGACCGCGGGGTCCGACTCGGCCCGATCGACCGCGGCCGCGACGAGCCGGGAGCCGATCCCCTCTCCTCGGCGCACCTGCCTGACCGCGACGGCGTCGACGTGGAGCCGGTCGGGATCGGGCCGCACGGCGACCAGCGCGCCGACGACTCCGCCGGTGCGCGTCGAGCGCGCGACGATGACGTCTCCGGCCGCGATGCGGTCGTCGACGGTGGCGGCGTCGGTCTCCAGCACCGCGGCGTCGAGGATCCGGAGGACGTCGAGCCGGTCGGCCGCGGTCGCCGGCTTCACGGTCACGTCCTCCGGCGCGGTCGGAAGGTCTCGGTCTTCGGTCACGCGTCGCCCGTCGCGCCGCCCTTGATCAGCCGGAGCACTCGGACCTCCTCGGCGTCGACGACGCGGTCGCCCGGGACCGGCGAGCCGTCGACGAGCGCCGACGCCTCCTGCGGGTGGTAGCCCGCGGCGCGGATCAGGTCGTCGTACGTCGCGTCGGCGGCGAGGCTGTACTCGTCGACCCCCTCGCCGACGACCTCGACGGTCACGTCCATGAGCGCGGTAGCGGGCGGGCGGGCGTCAATCGCACGGTTTCGGCGGGGCGCGTCGAACGGCTCAGCCGGCGTCGGGGGCGCGGCCGTTCCACTTCCAGAGGAACCACCCGACTGCGGCGGCGATCGCGACCGTCGCCAGCGCGCCGGGGCGGGGGACCGCGCCGGTCCACGCGTTAACGACGATCAGGCCGCTCGCGGCCGCCGAGACGCTGAGGACCGCGGCCGCGTCGCGGGCGAGGTCCGCCTCGCGCTCCGGCGGGAGGTCGCCGTCGTAACCGGCGATCAGGTCCACGGCGCCGCGGCGACAGATCGCCCACGCGAGGAGGAGACAGAAGCCGGTGACGTGGCCGACGACGACGGTTTCGACGATTGCCATGGCGGAGGGAAATGCTGCGGCGTGGCGGGGGAGTTGATCCGGCGGGAGCGATTCGAGCGGTCCGGCCGGCTCAGCCGTCCAACTCTTCGCGGAGCAGCCCGTTCACCTGACCGGGGTCGGCGCTGCCGCCGGTCGCCTGCATCACCTGGCCGACGAGGAAGTTGATCGCGCCCTCGTCGCCGTCGTGGTAGTCGCTCACGGCGTCGGGGTTCTCGTCGATGGCGGCCGCGACGGCGGCCTCGACCTCGCCGCTCTCGGCCTTGCCGAGGTCCTCGCGGTCGATGACCGTCTCGGGGTCGTCGCCCTCGTCGAGCATCTCGCGGAGCACGACCTCCTCGGCGTTCTTCACGGTCAGCTCGTCGGCGGCGACGAGCTCGATCAGGCGGGTGAACTCGTCGAGCCGCCCCTCCACGTCCGTGATCGCCATCTCGCGGTAGTTGAGCTCGCCGAGCAGGTTGTCGGCGACCCACGTCGCGGCGAGGTCGGGGTCGAACTCGCTCGCCACGTCCTCGAAGAAGTCCGCGACCGCCTTCGTGGAGGTGAGCTTGGAGGCGGCCTCGCGGTCTAACCCGTACTCCTCGCGGAAGCGCTCGCGGCGGGCGTCGGGGAGCTCCGGGATCGCGATCTGTTCCTTCCAGTCGGCTACCTCAAGCGCGGGCAGGTCGCCCTCGCGGAAGTAGCGGTAGTCCTTCTCGGCCTCCTTCGACCGCATGCCGACGGTGACGCCGCGGTCCTCGTCCCAGTGACGCGTCTCCTGTTCGATCTCGCGGCCGCGACGCAGGACGTTCTCCTGTCTGGTGACCTCGTACGCGAGCGCCTGCTCGGCGCCCTTGTGGCTGGAGATGTTCTTCACCTCAGCGCGGTTCACGTCGTCGAGCGCGTCGCCCGTGATCGCCCCGTCGTCGGCAACGTGCTCGGCGGGGACGAGCGAGACGTTAGCGTCGACGCGCAGGCTCCCGTCGCGGCCGGGGTCGAACACGCCGAGGTACTCGAGGACCTCCTCCAGCTTCGCGAGGAACGCGCGCGTCTCGGCC
This sequence comes from Halorubrum sp. SD683, assembly GCF_002135045.1. NCBI lineage: Archaea > Methanobacteriati > Methanobacteriota > Halobacteria > Halobacteriales > Haloferacaceae > Halorubrum > Halorubrum sp. SD683. Next base: position 14,484 of record NZ_NEWJ01000050.1, on the reverse strand, counting down.
GGCGAGCGGAAGTCCGGCTCCGTGACGATCTCCATCAGCGGTGTGCCGGCGCGGTTGTAGTTCACCAGCGTGTGGGTCGCCGACTCGATGGAGCCGCCGGCGTGCTGGAGGCTGCCGGGGTCCTCTTCGAGGTGCGCGCGGGTGATCCCGATCGTCCGCGGGTCGCCGTCGACGCGGACCTCCAGCTCGCCGTCGGCGCAGATCGGCGCGTCGTACTGGGTGAGCTGGAAGTTCTTCGGGAGATCGGGGTAGTAGTAGTTCTTCCGGTGGAACGTGGTCGTCTCGGGGATGTCGGCGTCGATCGCCTTCCCGACCTTCACCGCGGCCTCGACGGCGGCCTCGTTGAGGACGGGGAGCGCGCCCGGTAGCCCGAGGCAGGTCGGACAGGTGCGCGTGTTCGGTGCCTCGTCGTCCTCGGGCTCCGTCGAACAGCCGCAGAAGATCTTCGTGTCGGTCTCGAGCTGGACGTGGACCTCCAACCCGATCACGACCGTCCGGTCCGTCGTCGCGGCCTGCGTACTCATTACCCGCCCGTTGTGAGCGGGTCGCCTAAATCGTGTCGGGACAACGGCCGCCGGGGCGAACGCCCGACGACGCTCTCAGATCCGAAAACCCGGTGGGAACGATTATTAGGAGGCCGCTCGTACCTTGCGCGATGAGTGAACCGACGACCTTCGCGGGCCTCGGCCGGGCCAGTGCGACGACGCGCCAGCGGCCGCCGCTCAGTCGCGCGAGACGAGCGGCCAACAGGGTGGATGGCCGCTGAGGGACCCGCCGACCGTGGGCGACCGCCGCGGTGCCGTCCCGTAACGGATGTCTGGTGAGCCGACGCTCCACCTCGGCGAGCCGGTGGACGCGGCGTGGGGAGAGCTCCCCGCGGAGACGCGCGTCCGCCGAGCGAGCGAGGTCGCGAGCGACGCGGACCGGGACCCGGACCGGAGCGTCGATCCGGCGAGGGTCGTCGTCAGGCTGTTCGACGACGAGACCCGAGGTGACCGCGACGCGCCGGAACTGAACGGCGACGGGGCCGCGAGCCGGGGGCTCTCGGTCGAGCGCGACGCGGCCGCGCTCGACCGCCTCGAATCGGTCCGCGACCGCTACCCGGACGCGGCCGTGCTCGCCTACTCGGCGGGCGACGACGCGGACGCGGCCATCGACGCGAGCCGGCTCGGGATCGAGTACGTGTCCGGGCGACGGCTCGCGGCCGACGGCGAGACGCTCGCCGACCGCGTGGAGGCGATCGATGGCGGACGCGACGACCGCGACGGAGCGGGGACAGGGCCGGCACACGACGGACCCGGACCGGAACCGACGACCGCGGGCGGGCGGGAGTTCCTCGAACCGTTCGTGCGGATCGTCTCGGACCGGTGCGCCGACCTCGACGAGCAGGTCGACGCCCTGCTCGACCTCGGGCGAGACTACCTCGACCTGTCGATCGGCTACTCGTCGCGGGTCGAGGGCGACCGGATCGAGATCCAGCGGTACCGGGACTCGACCGGGCTTGTGGAGTCGATCGCGGCGGACGAGCTCGACGACGACGGGACGCTCCCGCTGGAGCTGACCTACTGCCGGCGAACGGTTCGCGGCGGTGCCGGCGCGGGACCGGAAAGCGACGGGGCGCCCGGAAGCGGCGAGGAGAGCGGAGGCGACGGAGCGACCGAAGGCGGGTCGGAGACCGGAGGCGACGGCGCGGCCGAGGGCGACTCGGGCGTGGTCACGATCACCGACCCGGAGGCGGCGGGGCTGGCCGGCGATCCGGCGTACGAGCGGTCCGGCGTCGGCAGCTACGTCGGCGGTCGGGTCGTCGTCGACGGCGAGGTGTACGGGACGCTCTGTTTCCTCGACGTCGAGCCCCGCGACCGCCCGTTCGACGCGTCGGAGCGGCTGTTCGTCGAACTGCTCGCGGAGTGGCTCGGCGGCGCGATCGAGCGCGAGGTGGTCCGCGAGGAGCGGGCGGCGGCCGTCGACCGGTTCGAGGAGACGCTCGACCGGATCGAGGACGGGTTCTTCGCGCTCGACGACGAGTTCCGGTTCACCTACGTGAACGAGGCCGCCGCGACGCTGCTCGACCGCGACGCCGACGAGCTGATCGGCGCCGACATCTGGGCGGAGTTCCCGGCGGCGCTCGGGCGGAAGTACGAGCGGAACTACCGACGGGCGATGGAGACCCAGGAGGTCGTCTCCTTCGAGGACCGGTACGAGCCGCTCGACCTGTGGACCGACGTGACCGCCTACCCCTCGCCCAACGGGCTCTCCGTGTTCTTCGCCGACGTCTCCGAGCGGAAGCGCCGCGAGCAGACGCTCGAACGGCTGCTCGGGACCGTCGAACGCGTCCAGCGGGAGAGCGACGCGGACGGGGTCGCCGAGCGGCTGGTCGAGGCCGCGGACCAGATCCTCGGCTACCAGATAAGCGGCGTGCGGCTCTTCGACGAGGACGCGGACCTGCTCCGCCTCGCCGCCACGAGCGAGGGGATCGGCGACGCGTTCGCCGCCAGCCGGGACCCGCGACCGCCGAGCGAGGGGATCACCGGTGCGGTGTTCCGAGACGGCGAGACGTGGGTGTGCGACGACCTCGCGACCGACGAGCGGCTCGCGTCGATCGGCGGCGGCCCGTCGAACGGCGACCGGACCGAGTACCACGGGATGCGGTCGTTCGTCGCGGTTCCGCTCGGGGACCACGGCGTGTTCATCGTCGGGTCCAGGGAGCCGGACGCCTTCGGCGAGAGCGACGTCAGCGTGCTCGAACTGCTGGCGACGAACGCCGTCGCCACGATGGACGCCAACGACCGGCGCCGGCGGCTCCGGACCTACGAGGACGCGCTGAAGAACGTCGACGACATGGTGTGCGTCCTCGACGGCGACGGCGCCGTCACCTACGCCACCGGGCCGTTCGCCGAGTGGGTCGGCGCCGGCGGCACCGGGGACATCGTCGGTCGGCGGCTCGACGCGCTCGTCGCCCCGGACGACGCGGAGCGCGTGGTAGACGCGGTCGGCGCGCTCACCGGCACACCGGCCGAGGTCGCGGGCGGTCGAGAGCCGACGAGGACGGTCGACCTGAGCGTCGAGCGCGACGGCGATCGCGGACCGCGGCACGGCCGACTCCGGCTGTCGTCGCTGTCCGACCGCGGGGGCGGCGTCGTCGGATCGCTGTCGGACACGACCGACCTCTTCCGGACGCGGACCGAGCTTTCGGCCGAGCGCGACCGCTTCCGGCGGCTGTTCGACCGCATTCCCGACCCGGTGATAGAGGTCGTCTTCGAGGACGACGAGACGGTGATCGACGGCGCCAACCCGGCGTTCGAGGCGCAGTTCGGCGTGGACGAGGCGGCGCTGCGCGGCCGGACGATCGAGGCGTTGGACATCCACGACTACCGGCTGGGAGACAGCGTCGAGGCGAGCGTCGTCGAGGCGGCGGACCTCGACGCGCTGGTCCGCGAACACGGCTTCGCCGCGGAGGAGATCAGACGACAGACCGTCGAGGGGCCGCGGGAGTTCCTCTTCCGCGGCTTCAGCTACGAGACCGAGGGCGACCGGCGCGCCTTCGGCATCTACACCGACATCACCGACCGGAAGCGCCGCGAACGCTACGTGCGGATCGTCAACCGGATCCTCAGGCACAACCTGCGGAACGAGCTGAACGTCGTGTTCGGCTTCGCCGGCGAAATCGCCGATCGGACCGACGACGACCGGATCCGCGACTACGCCCGGCGGATCGAGACCACGGGCAAGCGGCTGACCGACGTCGCCGAGGGGGCCGGGACCCTCCGGGGGATCGTCGAGGAGGGGTACGCGACCGACCCCGAGCCGGTCGACGTGGGACCGATCGTCGAGGCGGTCACCGCGCGACACGCGGCCGATCGGCCGGACACGCGGATCACCGCCGACGTGCCGGCGGGGATCGCGGTGCGCGGCGACGACCGCCTCTCGGTCGCGATCGATCACCTCGTCGAGAACGCGGTCGAACACGGCGGCGACGCGCCGCGCGTCGCGGTGAGCGCCGAGCGCGACCCGGACGGCGGGGTCGTGCGTGTGAGCGTCGCGGACGACGGGCCGGGAGTACCGACCGCGGTACGGGAGGTGATCACCGGCGCCCGCGAGGTGACCCAGCTACAGCACAACACCGGCGTGGGGCTGTGGATCGCCGCGTGGGTCGTGGAGGCGTACGGCGGCGAGATCCGGTTCGACGACGGCCTCGGCGGCGGGGGAACGACCGTGACGCTCGTCCTGCCGGCGGCGGAGTGAGCGGGGCGGGAAGGAGACGAACCCCCTCCGCGTTCCGACCAGTTTATTGTCGGCCGCGGCCCTTCTCGGCGTATGACCGACGACGACCGACGACGCGAGCTGATCGCGGCGCTCACCGCCGCCGACGCCGTCCGGTTCGGCGAGTTCGAGCTGTCCCACGGCGGGACGAGCGACTACTACGTCGACAAGTACCTCTTCGAGACCGACCCGGACGCGCTGACGCTCGTCGCCGAGGCGTTCGCCGACCGGCTGGCCGACGCCGACGCGAAGCTGGCGGGAGTCGCGCTGGGCGCGGTCCCGCTGGTGGCGGTGACGGCCGCCGAGCTCGGTCGTCCGTACGTCATCGCGCGCAAACAGGCGAAGGAGTACGGCACGGGCAACCGGATCGAGGGGCGCCTCGGCGACGGCGAGGAGGTCGTCGTGATCGAGGACATCGCCACCACGGGGCAGTCCGCTGTCGACGCGGTCGAGGCGCTGCGGGAGGCGGGCGCGACGGTGGACCGCGTGCTGGTCGTCGTCGACCGCGAGGAGGGCGCGGAAGCGCTGCTCGCCGAGCACGACATCGAGCTGGAGTCGCTGCTCACGGCGACCGAACTGCTGGCGGAACGGGACGAGAACGCGGAGTAGCGGCGATAGCGGCGGTCGTCGCGGGAGCTACGCCTCGGCCGCGTCCACCGTCGGCACCGCGACGCGGTCGAGCACGTCGGCGATCACGTCGCGCTCGTCGACGTCGTTGACGGCCGCGTCCGGCGTCAACACGAGCCGGTGGGCGAGCGTCGGCTGCGCGACCCGCTTCACGTCGTCGGGCGTGACGAACTCACGGCCGGCGATCACCGCCGCCGCGCGGGCGGTCTCGAAGAGGCGCTGTGTCCCCCGCGGGGAGACGCCGGCCTCGACGCGGCGGTCCTCCCGGGTCGCCCGCGCGAGCGCCGCCGCGTAGCGGAGCAGATCGTCCTCGACGCGGACGGACTCCGGCACCTCCCGCAGCGCCGCCACGGAGTCGGGATCGAGGACGCGCTCGACCGTCGGCGACTGCTCGACGCGGCCGGCGCGCCGCCGGAGGAGCTCTAACTCGCCGTCCTCGTCCGGGTAGCCGATCGAGGTCTTGATCGTGAACCGGTCGAGCTGGGCCTCCGGCAGCGGGAACGCGCCCTCGCTCTCGACCGGGTTCTGCGTCGCGATCACGTAGAAGGGGCTCGGCAGGGCGTGCGTCTCGCCGTCGACGGTCACCTGCCCCTCCTCCATCGCTTCCAGGAGAGCGGCCTGCGTCTTCGGCGGGGCGCGGTTGATCTCGTCGGCGAGCACGACGTTCGCGAAGATCGGCCCCGGCGAGAAGCTGAAGGAGCCGTCGCGCTCGTCGAACACGTTTGTGCCGGTGACGTCGGCCGGCAGGAGGTCCGGGGTGAACTGAATCCGCGAGAACTCCAGACCGAGCGCGGTCGCGAACGAGCGCGCTGAGAGGGTCTTTCCGGTGCCCGGCACGTCCTCCAGGAGGACGTGGCCGCGGGCGAGGATGCCGAGGGTGACGCGGTCGAGGAACTCGCGGTCGGCGACGACCGCACCGCCGACCTCGCTCACGACGCGGGCGCAGGCGTCGGCCGCTTCGGGGACGTCCATATCCACCGCACGGGAGCCGGGCCGAAAAGCGTTGTCGGCGGAACGGTGGGGTGACGGACCGGCGGTCCGAGACCGCGCCGCGACCGCGATCGAAACGCATAACAGCGGAACCGGCCAACGTCGAGTCGAGCCGAGGTAGCCTAGCCTGGCCAAGGCGGTAGATTCGAAATCTACTGTCCATTCGGACACCGGAGTTCAAATCTCCGCCTCGGCGCTTCTCTCAGTTTCGCCCGGCGAGCGACAGCGCCGCCGTTGCGCTCCGGGCGATGCGCCTACCCGATCAGCGCGGCCGCGAGGAACATGCCGCCGGCGGCCGCCGGCGGGCTGGTGAGGTTGTCGTCGACCGCCACGCCGCGGATGAGCGGCGGGAGCCCGTCGGCGATCGCCGCGGGGATCGCCCCCGCGAGCGCGACGATCACGCCCGGATCGGGGCCGAACTCGGGGATCGCGTACGGGACGGCGATCCCGAAGCAGACGAACACCATCGCCGCCACCACCGGGAGGCGCTTCGGCTCCGTCGCCGCGTTCTCGCCGAGCCCGCCGCTTATCGGGTCGCCGACGGAGAGCATCCACATCGCGGGTACGGCGAAGACGGGCGCGAAGACGAGCGCGGTCGCCGCCATCCCGGCCTGATACAGCGCGTACCCAGCGATCCCGTCGGCCTCGTAGTCGCGGACGAGCGCGTCGTACAGCGGGGCGAGCGGACCGACGGAGTCGGCGAGCCGCAGCGCTTCGAGAGCCCCGGCGATCGCGACGCTGAGGCTCAGCAGTCGCCCGGTGGTCTCCCAGGAGATCCAGCCAAGTAAGAACGGGACCGGGTACAGCGTGCCGCTGGCGTGGACCAGCCGCCGCTCGAACTCCACGCGCTCGCGCCACGCGGCGGCCGGGAGACGCACGCCCTCAGTTCCCCGCCGTCTCGACGCCGGTGTCGACCGCGTCGTACCGGTCGGCGACGGACGCGAACGGCTCGCCCTCGCGGAGCGCCGTCAGCTCGTCGGCGAGGTGCGCGACCGGGATCCGGACCTGCGCCGCGGAGTCGCGCTCGCGGAGCGTGACGGTGTCGGGCCCGTCGCCCTCGATCCCGTCGCGGTCGACGGTGACGCAGAACGGGGTGCCGACCTCGTCCTGCCGGCGGTAGCGGCGGCCGATCGAGCCGGAGTCGTCGTACGCGACCGCGAGCCCGGCGGCCCGCAGGTCGGCCGCCACCTCGTCGGCGAGCCCGGTCAGGCGGTCGTCGTTGGTGACGAGCGGGAAGACGGCGGCGTCCTGCGGCGCGACCTCGGGTTCGAGCGAGAGGTAGGTGCGCTCCTCGCCGTCGACCTCGTCCTCGCTGTAGGCGTGCGCGAGCAGCGTCTGGACGGTCCGGCCGACGCCGAACGACGGCTCGACGACGTGGGGCGTGATGTGCTCGCCGCTCTCGGTCACCGCCTCGACCGAGAAGTCCGCGACGTCGACGTCGACCGCGTGCGTCTCGGCGTCGTCGCCCTCGCCGACCGTCACCTCGACCGTCTCGCCGTCGAACGCGTCGGGGTCGCGCTCCGCGAGGGCTTCGAGCGCCTCGGCGACCGCGGCGGCGTCGCCGCCGAACTCCGGGCCGAGGACGGACATGTCGGGGTCGACGGTCGCGCGCTCGACCGTCTTCGGCTCGTCGTACCGTTTGAACACTGTAAACGAGTCGTCGCCGTACTCGTCGTGCTTCGAGAGGTCGTAGTCGCCGCGGTACGCGAAGCCGGCGATCTCGATCCAGTCACCGTCGACCTCGCTCTCGGCGTCCCAGCAGTCGGCGGCGTAGTGGGCGCGCTCGCCGGCGAGGTGCTGGCGGAAGCGGAACCGGTCGAGGTCGACGCCGACGCGCTCGTACCACTCCTGCGCGACGCCGAGGTAGTAGCCGACCCACGGGGAGCCGATGACGCCCTCGTCGACCGCCTCGCCGACCGTCGTGTCGAGGTAGTCGCCGTCGTCGGCCTCCTGCTCCGTCGCGGGGTAGAGGCGGACCTCCACGTCGCGCACGCGGTCGAGCGGCGGCTCGTCCGCCTCGGGGTCGATGAACTGCTCCAACTCGGCCTGCGTGAACTCGCGGAGGCGGAGGAGCCCGCCGCGCGGCGAGATCTCGTTGCGGTAGGCCGGGCCGATCTGGGTGATCCCGAACGGGAGGTTCCCGCGGGCGTACTCCTTCAGCCGCGGGAACTCCACGAAGATCCCCTGGGCCGTCTCCGGCCGGAGGTAGCCGGGTTGGGCGTCGCCGGGGCCGATGTCGGTCGCGAACATGAGGTTGAACGCCTCGACCGGCTGGCCGGCGAGTTCGGTGCCGCAGGCGGGACAGGCGATGTCGTTGTCGGCGATGAGCTCGGCGACCTCTTCGCCGGGCAGCGCCTCGGCGTCCTCGATCTCCGTGACGTCCTCGACGAGGTGGTCGGCGCGGTGGGACGCGCCGCACTCGGGGCACTCGACGAGCATGTCGTCGAACCCCTCCAGGTGGCCGGAGGCCTCGAACACGGCCTCTGGCATCACCGTCGGCGCCTCGATTTCGCGGTTCCCCTCGCGGATGGTAAACCGGTCGCGCCACGCGTCCTCGACGTTCCGCTTGAGCGCCGCGCCCTGCGGGCCGAACGTGTAGAAGCCGGCGGTGCCGCCGTAGGCGCCGTTCGATCCGAAGAAGAAGCCCCGGCGCTTCGCGAGCTCGGCGAGCACGTCCGCGGCCATTATAACCCCTCCAGCAGGTCGACGTCTCGGACGATCCCGTCCAGATCGGTGCCGGAGACGAGCGGGACCTGCTCGATGTCGTTGCTGATGAGCTCTTGAGCGACCTCCTTGGCCGTCCGCGTGGCGTTGACGGTGATGAGGTCCTCGGTCATGAAGTGGCGGACCGCCTCCGCGGGGATCTCGACGTTCCGGGTCGGGAGGTAGCGCGCGCCCGTCGCCTTGATCCCCTCCCACGACCAGTCGGAGTCCTGGTCGGCGATCGAGTCGCCGGTGCTCGCCTCGCCCTCGACGACGCGGGCGACCTCCAAGATGTCGACCTCGGTGAGCATCCCCGCGGTCGCGGCGTCGTCGTCGAGGACGACCGCGTACGGTACCCCCGAGAGCGCGATCTCGCGCTCGGCGACCGGCAGCGGCGTGTCGGTGTGGGTCGCGTTGACCGCCCGGGTCGCGAGCTCGCCCACGCGCGTCTCGCCGTCGACCTCGCCGCGGGCGATCGCCCGCACCACGTCGGTGACGGTGACGATACCGACGAGCTCGTCGCCGTCGACCACGGGGAGCCGGCGCGAGCCCTCGGCGGCCATCGTCCGGGCGGCGTCGACGATGTCGGCGGCGGCCCCGACGGTGGGGACCTCGCGCATCAGCAGCGCGAGCTGGTCCTCGTCCGGCTGTTCGATCAGGTCGTCGCGCGTGACGAGCCCGCGGTACACCTCGTCGCCGTCGACGTCCTTCACGACGGGCACGGACGAGAAGCCGTGCTCTTGGATGTACTCTAACACGTCGTTGCGGCTCCCGGGTATCTCGACGACGACGAGCTCCGAGCGGGGCGTCATGGCGTCTGCGACGTTCATGCCCGTCTTTCAGCGTGACACCTCTTGTATACTGCGAAGGTGTGCGGAGCCGGACCACCGGCACGCGAGGCCGGGCGGCGACACGCGGGAGCGGTCAGCGGCACGCAGGGCCTAGTCAGCGACACGCGGAGCTGGACCGCCAGCGCGCGGGGCCGGGTCAGCGGCGATCGGACCCGGTCAGGCGGGGCCCTACAGGATCCCGCGAGCCGATGTAGAAACCGACACGTTTCGGCGGATCGTCGTTCGGCGGGCGCTCCGCGGAAAGAACCGTCGGCAGAGCGTCCCCGGAATCTCCGATCCGACGGCCGAATTCGATCGCGTTCGCAACTCTTATACGTACTGTGAACTATTCACAACCATGTCACGGAGTTCCACTCCATGGGACGACCCGGACCCCGACCGCCGCCGGACTGCGCTCCCGACGGACCCGGCGCTCGACGCCGCCGACGCGCCGGACGTGATGGCGTCCGTCGACTCGTCGGCGTCGCGGCCGGAGTTCGTCATCGCGGACGTCTCGCGAGAGGACGCGTGGGTGTCGGTCGACGAGACCGACGCGACCGTCCTCGAGGAGTGGTGTTGAGCGCGTAGCCGTCGCCGAGCAGAGCCGCCGTCTCGTTTTCCCGAATCGGTCCCGCATTACCGGAGCCCGCGGGCCGCTTCCCAGCCGCGGATCAGTGACCCGACCGTCCGGCAGGTCGGCGCCGACACGCCGCGCCGGTCGCCCCGGTCGACGACCGCGCCGTAGATAGCGTCGACCTCTGTGCGGCGTCCGTTCGCCACGTCCTCGTACATGGACGACCGGTTCGCCGCGGTGTCGGTGGCGACGCGCTCGACGGCGTCGGCCGCCCGTTCGTCGGACAGGTCCACCCCGACCGCACGGGCGACGCGGGCCGTCTCGCGGGCGGCCTCGCGGGCGACCTCGCCGGCGGGGCCGTCGAGCGTCGGGCCGTTCTCCGTCCGCGCGAGCGCCGACGGTCCGTTGATCCCGGCGTTGACGGCGAGCTTCTCGAAGCGCCGGGCCGGCATGTCCTCTGCCACGACCGCCTCGACGCCCGCCGCGTCGAAGGCGGCGCCGACCCGCGCGGCCTCGGGGCTCGCGCCGCCGGAGAGCGCCCCGACGACGACCTCGCCGACGCCGGTACAGGTGACGCGGCCCGGCTCGGCGAACCGGGCACCGTAGCTCGCGGTGCCCGCGAGGACCGTCGCGTCGAGCGCGGCGACCAGACGCTCCTCGGTGAGGCCGTTCTGGAGCGAGCAGACCGCGTCGTACTCGCCGGTCGCGAGCGCGCGAGCGGCCGCGTCGGTGTCGTACGCCTTCGTCGTGACCAAGGCGAGGTCGGCCCGCCGGTGCGTCGCGTCAGTGAGCGCGCGCGGCGCGACCCGGGCGTCGACCTCGCCGTCGATCCGGAGCCCGTCCTCCCGAATCTCCCGCATGTGCGGGTCGCGCCCGACGAGCGTCACGTCGTGTGTACGCGCCAGCAGCCCGCCCACGAGGCTTCCGAGCGCGCCGGCGCCGTAGACGAGCACCTCCATGCGCAAAGAGAGGGGCGCCGGTAGAATAGTGGTAACGGTGAGGTCGGTCCGCCTCGCCCGAGAGCCGCCGACCCCGCTCGCCTCAGCCCTTCAGCCCGCTCCCGGTCAGCGGGACGACCACGTCCTCGTCCGGGCGGATCTCGCCGCGCTCGCGGAGGGTCCGCAGCGCCGCGGGCGCGACCGCGCAGGTCGGCTCCGTGTAGAAGCCGGCGGCGTGGAGGCGGTCGAGTTCGCGCGTCGCGGCCGCCTCGGTGACCGCGAGCGCGTCGCCGCCGGTGGCGTCGATCGCCGCCCGGATCTGGCGGTCGCGGACCGGCTCGGCGATCTGGATCCCGTCGGCCGCGGCGTTGACCGTCCCGTCCGGGTCGGCGGCGTCGGGGCCGCGGAGCGCTCTGACGATCGGCGCGACGCCGGCCGCCTGCGCGCCGTAGAGGCGGGGGACCTCGTCGATCCAGTCGGCCCGTTCGAGCCGACGGAATCCGCGATAGGCGCCGAGGAAGAGCGTCCCGTGGCCGAGCGGCGTCACGACGGCGTCCGGGGCGTTCCAGTCGCGACGGAGCGCGATCTCGTACGCGACCGTGGCGGTGCCCTCGAAGAACGCCGGGTTCCAGGCGTGGCTGGCGTACCAGGCGCGTTCGCGGTCGTCGAGCGTCGCGACGCACGCGTCCGTCACGTCGCCTCGGCTCCCCTCGACCCGGACCGGCTCGGCGCCGGCGCGGCGGATCGCGCGGAGCTTCGACTCCTTGGCGTCGGCCGGGACGTAGATCTCGGCCGCCATTCCGGCCCGGGCGGCGTATGTCGCGATCGCGGCGCCCGCGTTGCCGGAGGAGTCCTCGACGACGCGCTCGACGCCCAGCTCGCGGGCCCGCGTCAGCGTCGCGGTCGCGCCGCGGTCCTTGAACGAGCCGGTCGGAAAGACGTACTCCAGCTTGAACGACGCGTTCCACGGTGCGGCTTCGCTCCCCGCGTCTCCCGAGAGCTCGCGGCCCGCGTCCGCGTCGACGAGCGGGGTCATCCCCTCGCCGAGCGTCACCCGGTCGCTGGGGTCGTCCCCGGCGGCGAGCAGGTCGTCGAACGCCCACAGGCCGTCGCGCGCGTCGAACGATTGGGGGTCGGGCGCGGGACCGTCCGGAACCGGGGGATCGGCGAAATCGAGGGGTTCGCCGCACCGACAGCGCCAGCGGTCGCGGTACGTCTCGCCGCACGCGGAACAGCGGAGTCGCCGGGGGTCTCGCCCCCTCGGCGACGGAGCGTCGGGAGCGCCCATCAGTACGTGTCGACGTTCGTCCCGATCGAGCAGACGTACTCCCCCGCGGCCACCTGCGGGAGCCGGCGCGTCCGCCAGAAGATCCCGTCGGTGTCGGCCGTCACGCGCCCCTCCAGCGCGCCGAAGGTGTCGGTCACCTCGAAGAGGACGTCGCCCGCGGAGACGCGCTCGCCAAGCTCGCACTCGAAACGGACCAGGCCGCCGGCGGGCGAGCCGTACTGATCGAAGCCGCGCGCCCGAGTCTGCGATTCGAGCGCGGCGTCGCCGTCGAGGAAGCCGTAGTGGCGGAGCACGTTGAACACGCCCTTGACGCCGTATCGGATCGACTCCTCGTCCCAGCCGACGCAGCCGCCGAGCTCCGGGTCGACGGTCGGGATGCCGTGCTCCGGGCCGGCCCGCGCGAGCTGGCCGTCCGGGCCCTTGATGTCGAGGACGTGCCCGCAGCCGAACGCCTTCGCGAGCTCCAGGCAGTCGCCGTGGAGCCGGTGGCGGACGCCGCCGCGCACGCGCGTCTCGTTTATCATCCGGCTCGTCGACCCCTGGTGGAGATCGAGGATGTAGTCCGCGCGCTTGGCGATCTGGAACGTCTCGTGGGCGATCCGCTCGCTCGTCGTCCCGTCGGCGTCGCCCGGGTACCCGCGGTTCATCTTGCGGTCGTCGACCGGGTTCCGGTGTTCGGCGGCCTGGAACGCGAAGTGGTTCACGATGCCGACGACGAGGACCGAGCCGGACAGCTCCGCCGGGTCGAGCCGCGGAACGACGCGGTTGACGACGCCCAACCCGTTCAGCTCGTCGCCGTCGCTCACCGCCTGGACGTACAGCGTCGGCCCGTCGGCCGCGCCGTTGATCGCGGCGACCGGCAGCCGGACGGGGCTCCCGTCTCGCATCTCCCCCACCTCGAGACGGCCCGTGTCCGTCTCGCCCGGAGAGGCGCGGGCCGTTCCCAGCGTTATCATTACGCGAAGGTGGGGCGGCCGGGACTTTATCCGTTCGGTCCGCGGCGATCCGACCGACACAACCTTTATCGCCGCTTTCGCTCAACGGACTGGTACCACCCCCGCGGCGTCGGTCGCCGTCTCCCCGACCGACGGCCGCGGTGAGCCCGCTAATGAGCATCGACATCGACCCGCTGCGCGAGGCCGACGGGATAACCGTCACCGACCACATCGAGAACACCCAGTTCGAGGTGTACACCGACCGGCCGGTCGACCCGCGCCGGCGTCCGGAGTCGGACCACTACTTCCCGGTCGACGCCAGCGTCGCAGTCGAGACCGGGGCGATCGAGATCCCGCGGGTCGCGGTCGTCGAAACGCGTGACAGAGCGGGGTCGCTGCTGTCGCGCGGAGACGGCTATCAGATGCCCGACGGAACGTATCACGTCGGGATCGATCCCGCGCCGACGAAGCTGTACCTCGCCTTCGACGCCGGGTTCTCCGTCTCGACGACCGACCGGACGACCCGGATCGACCTCGACACGCCGGGCACCGTCGGGCTCGGCTTCCGGTCGCTCCACCAGACGCCGGCGGGGACGATCACCACCCCCACGGACCCGGAGTCGCTGATGGACGCCGTCTCCCTGCTCGGCTCCGCGCTTCAGACGACGAGCCCGGAGCGGTCGTTCCCCACTCTTCGGGGTCACCCACCGCTGATCGAGCCCGCCGAGGAGTTCCGCGTCCCGGAACGTGTCGAACCCGTCGAAAGCGGCGTTCGGATCGTCGTCCCGCCCGAGTACCGGTACCTCTACCCGGTCGTCTCGCTGGCGTACTACTTCGCGGCCGACGTGGTTCCCGGCGACGCCCCGCGGATCGAGGGCGACGGCTGGACCTACCCGCTCGAACCGGGGTTCGAGGAACGGACCGCGCGGGTGCTCCGACAGTCGTTCCACATGGACTGTCTCGCCCGCTCTTCAGTAGACTGGCGGAACCAGGAGCATTAGTGCCTCTGGCCCGGCAAAAGCGGGTATGCATGAAGACCGTCCTGCCTTCGGCCAGAGGCTATCGGAACTTGCGGAACTTGGGGTAATAGAATTTCGGCCCGAGCCGCTCGACGCCATCGTCGAGCGGCGTCTCAAGACGGTGTGGGAAGAACGCTCCTGTCCACACTGCGGCGCAGACAACCTCCACGCTCTCAACGGCTCTGACCGTATCTGGTGTGGCCGCTGTGACTGGAAAACCACGTACACGCGAGGGACACCCTTCTACGATTCGGAACTCACCCCGGGTGAGTTCCTCATCGCCTTCATACTCTACGCTGACACACTCCTCAGCATTACCC
>NZ_NEWJ01000004.1:0-72998 GCF_002135045.1 Halorubrum sp. SD683 | reverse complement strand
TGGAGCAGGCCGCTCGGACCTACGGCTTCCTCCGGTCACTGAACCTTACTGGGGCACCGATCCACAGTCTCGTGGACTGTATCGCTGTCAATGTATTCCGCTAGTTCCGCCAGTCTACCGAAGAGCGACGGACGAAGTATCTCCTTCAGCGTTTTCACCACTTTCACACCTAACTCTCATTACGGTTGACACCGTATTTCTGCTCAATAATGTCCATCGACCGGGATACCTTCGAGAAGACGAGCGAGGACGAACTCGAGGAACTCTCCGTCCCGGATCAGGTCCTCGGATTTCTCGCCGCCAACGATGATCGCGCGTTCAAGGCTCGCGAGATCGCCTCTCAGATCGGTCTCGATGAGGGCGCGGTCAGCACCGCGCTCTCGAGACTGAAGGGCCGCGATCTCGTCGAACACAAAGCGACGTACTGGGCGATAACCGACGACACGGAGCGACTCGACGGATACAGCGGGTACGAACGGGCGACCGCCCTGTTCAACCAGCGACTCGGTACAGAGGACAAGGAGTCCTGGCGCGAACACGCACCCGAGGAACCGCATCCGAGCGTCGAGGACGAATAGTGACCGACGGAGAGAGACCAATTTTCGAGCGTGGCGACGTCGTCTACGGGGATGATCCGTTCAAAGGCGAGGAAGATGCTCGGCCCTGGCTCATTCTCCTGAATCATAAAGGCCGTCCGTTCCACGGGGAGCAGTATATTGCGCTCACGTTGACGTCGAAATCCTGGATGGACGGCCTGATCGACGTTCCTGGTGAGAGTTGGCTTCGTGGTGGGACCCCGGATGAGAGTCAGATTGTCCCGTGGGGAGTACAATCGATCGACCACGAGGATATCGACTTCTGGCAAGGTCGCCTTGACAGCGATCTCGTCGACGAGGCGGTTGCTGCGCTCGTCGAAGAACTACACTAATAGACCCAACTGAAGATGAGACCAACTATCTCAATGTTACGGTCACAGCTTCAGAAGGTGGAACCGATATGTTCCTTTCCTTCGACGTCAGTACGGGGTGAGTCACCCGTTCAGTATGTCTGCGTGCCGACCGCACGACTCTCCGGTATTGTTGTATGCTGTTCTGCGAGCGTAGCAGATACGGGGACCAATTTAGTATCTACCACTTGTAATTTTAGAATAGCAATACAAAATGAGCAAGGATAACGAAAACGGTCGTGAAAATTCGAGGCTTCGGGTGGTTGGGCAGAAACGAGATATGCTCTTGGAGAGGGTCTACGATACCACAAAATTCGCAGATCTCGACAAGAAAATACGCGAACGAGGATACGAGGAGACAGAATCTATCGTTCAGCGCGGTATACGTCCGGAAGATCCATTCGCTTTCTACCAAGTTATCCGCCACTATACTAACGAGGACGACCGAGCAATAGCCACGTGGATTGGCCTAGACCCAGAAAAAGTTGACAGCGGTGAGGTATCGTATGATATGATAGAGGAGCTGGACGAGATTCAGGACATAGAAAGGGATGCACAGGAACTATACCCGCTCATTGTTGCCTTTCTGAATGATGAGGGAATCGGATTTCGAGCAACCAGTACTGGTATTGAAGAAAATGAGTTAGATAACAGTATTCTTCGAAATGCGCTCAAAGAATCGTTCCGGACATCCAGAGAGGAAGAATAGGCTTTGTTAAAATCCTCTTCTTCAGATACATTATCACCTGAAACAGCCGGTCGATGGGAACTGCGAACTGATCGGCCCGCGCAGTCCCAGAGGGATCTTTGAGCCGATGTGTTATTCAGGTTGTACACTTGAAAACAGGCATGATCGGTACAGGAACCCTTATTATCGCAATTACGTTCACCGTTGTGATGATGCTGACTTTAGCTATGCTGCTACGATTGCTGAAGAATTCTCGTGGGCTGTGAGTCCCCTGTATTGAGCACTGTCGAGTGGGTGATTCACCAAAGTAGCTTTTGTCGTCAGTTATAGTAGCGCTGTCCGATGACACCGACACAATCCTCTCGACGTGCTGTGTACCGTCGCATCGCCCAGACGTCCTACTACGACTGGCCAGCCTATCATGCGACGCCCCTCTACGACCGGAGTTCAACAGCCGGCCTTGCTGAAGATGTCCGGGTCCTCGCGACCGTCTGGTTCGACCACGACGCCCACGACTCTATCGAAGCGTTCGTCGCTCACTGGCCGCTAGCCTACGTCGAATTCGACGCTCACGACCGCTACACTGGGAGCACGACGTACGAGATGGAGGTGCTATTCCGTGGGTTTCTCCTCAAGGAACTCTACGGGTGGGACTACGAAACGGCACTCTGCTCGTATCTGGAAGACCGACCCTCTCTCCGCCGTCGCCTCGGGTTCGAGACTGTGCCCGACCAGTCGACGCTCTGGCGGAGTTGGCACTATCGGTTCACCTCCGACCTCCGCGAGTGTATCGAAACTGCCGCGCGGACGATCCTCTTCAAAGCGTCCGACGCTGGGGTCTCGGTTCTACGGACCCCGCCGCGTACAATTCCGCGTCGCCAGACCGATGACGACGAGACGACCGGCCCATCTGCGTTCGAGCGCAAACAACAGCTCACGACTCACGTCAGCCACCTCGTCTATCCGGTGTTTTCGCTCGACCGCGCGAGTGGTTGTGCTATCCACGAGAACGCGTTTTGGAACCTTCAAACGTATCTCGGCCTTCACGAGAACCTCGCCGCCAATGAGGGCGCTCGCAGCTTCCGCTACGACACGACGCGCGAGCGGACGCCCCTCGGTCATAATCACCGAGACCAGATACGATCTCTATCTATCGAGCGCATCCGTGAGATGTATCGCGAGGCTGCCCAGCGACTCGTCAATCGGACGGCCCAGATGCGAAGCCTGTACCAGCGTAGCTACATTGCTATCGACACGACGGAAGCCGACCCGTTCACCGGTGACCGGACGGGCCACAAAGACGAGATTATCGGCACGAAAGAGAAGACCGCCGAGTACGCCTATCAGTGGGCGACCGTCCAGCTTGTCGGTGATTCCGTACCACTGGTTCTTGACGCACGTCCCATCCGGAAGGGTGACACCCGCTTAGAGATCGTCGAGGACCTCCTCGATTCGGCAATGGGGCTCGTCGACGTTGACCGCGTGTTCATGGACCGGGAGTTCGACAGCCAGCATATTCTCGAAGCGATAGCCGACCGGGGCGTCACGTACGTTGTGCCAAAGCGGATGCACACCAGCGAGAAAGCTCAGGCCAAACGATTGCTTCAGCGCGACCAAGACCGCTACGTCACCGACCGCAAACTCCATCTGGGGAACAACGAGTGGCACGAGACGACGCTCCAGTACCGTCGAAAGAAGAACTCGGACCGGACAGATTACGGGCAGTACGCCGTGTTCATGACCAACGGCGACCCCAGCGCCATCACAGAATATGGGAAACGCTGGGACATTGAGCGCGGCTACAAGTCGATCAAGCGGTTCATGGCAGCGACAACGTCGAAAGATTTCGTGCTGCGATTCTTTTATTTCGCGTTTGCGTGTCTCCTGTATTCGATCTGGCGCGGGATCGATATGCTGTTTCAGTGTGAGAACGGTGGTGTGTACGACCGTGAACCCGTTGTAACGGCGCAGAACACGCTGACATTGCTCCGGAAGGAGACGGGGGTCGGGTAGCGGCTATCTGAGACTCAGGGAATGCCCCGACTCGTGAGCGGCAGCGCTCTTGCGAACTTCGGTCATTTCCCGAAATAGTTCGATGACCGATACGAACCCGCTCTCGGAGGCATCATCCAACCGGTATCTGCGCACCGATTCAGTCGAAATCACGCATCTCACACCCGCTAAACCCGCTGTAGTCTCAACTTCCAACCTATAGATTCTATATATCGAAATAAGATTTACCAGACAAGTAGTGAGGCTTGATCGTATGAAAATCAGCTTCAGAAGAGCTCATACGCTATTATAGCTAATACCCGCACCTACTTTGGATTAGTGTAGTAGTCACAAGTAGATTTTTGAGGATGCCCGCTGTCGGTGAAGCTAAATCGATGGTACAGCCAACTGACGGCCCTCAACCTGGGGACACGACTAGTGAAACGCCACTCGACGAGCCCCTGACCGATTTTCTCGACGCCAAGGCGAAGACGCTTGGCGAGTCCGAGGACGGAACGACGCAGCGATCCGGCAATTACGTTCAAGCGCTCGAACGCGTCGTCCCGGACTGGATCGAATGGATGAATGGCCAAGGCGTGACTACCGTAGAAGCGGTCGACAGTCGTCACCTCGCCCGGTATGCCGGTCACCTCGCCCGACGGGTGAATGCCCGTCGAGCCAGCAATGACACGGACGGGATCACAGCAGCCACTGCGTGGAACTACTACTCGCTCGTCTCCGCATACCTCCGTTACTGCCAGCAGTGGGAGTACATCCCAGAGAACCCCGCGGATACCGACCGCGCAAAAGACGAAATGCCTGACCGGCCCGCAACCGACTCTAGCAAACAGCAGTTCTGGTCGACCCAGCAGCGCGAGACAATCGTCTCGTACGTCGACGAGCGAGCGTATGCGGCGATTGATGCGGATCCGCAGAGCCGAGAAGCACTCACAGCTGCCCGTGACCGGGCGCTCGTCTACGTCATCGGATTCTCTGGCGTCCGCGGTGCCGAGGTCCTCGCCTCTAGTCGCGATGACCGGCGGACGGGAATCACATGGGGGGATATCGATACTGACCAGGAGGTATTGACAGTCCTCGGCAAAAGCCAGCAAATCGAGAAGGCACCGCTGACAGATCGTCCCGTTAGTGCCCTCAACCGCTGGCAGACGCTCCTCGACCCGCCCACCGATGCGTGGCCCGTGTTCCCTTCGTTCCACCTCGCATCCCTGCGGGATGCTGCGCGAAGTCAACTTCAGGAGCGTGACGCCGATCCAGAGACTATTGACACGGTTACGAGTCTCGGCACCGCAGACCTCGTTGATGCCTTTCGTGAACGGGACCTCACCCCGCCGGCTCTAACTACGGAAGGCGGCCGATACACGCTCAAAAAGCACTCTCAGGCAGCCGCTGTGGACTGTTCAGACGACTCGAAAGCGTATCTCACCCTCCACGGCGCTCGCCGTGGCGTTGGTGAGGCGTACTACGATGCAGCGGGGTTCAGTGACGCGCAACGGGTCCTCCGACACGAGGATCCATCAACGACATCGAAGATGTATGCCCACAAGGAGGCGGGTGAACTCTCTGACGTGGGCAGCGACATTTTCTCAGCGGATGAGTAGCTATCGTCGGCCGGCTGTCCGTGAATGCTGACTGTCTAATAAACCATATACTGCGATATCATTCGAGCGCGTATCCCCACCCTTCGAGCACGTCGACAACATCATCCGTGTGTTGAAGTCCAACCAGCAGCGCTGCCTCACGGAGATCCGCTTTCCGCACGCTTTCTCCGAGTCGGCTCTCAATAATCGACTTCTGTGTCCGCTGGACGTTCAGCGTGTCTTCTTGGAGGTGGAGCTGGACCGTTTGTTCTCGCCCGTCTGTGATGCTGTTTCGGCGTAATATCCACGGAATGTCACTCCTTGCTGTGTCGCGTCCGCTATTGTCGGCGCTGCTGCTCGCTCCAGTCTCTATCTCCACCTCAGTTGTCTCTGCCTGGTCGCTTTTCGAGTCCATGTCGGACGAGGAAGCGGGTTCGACCTCCGGCTCATCGTCGTCCTCTTCCTCGTCCTCCCACCCATTCACAGTGCCCTCTTTGAATCCCCCCATCAGACGGTCACCTCCTCAGGATCGTCCAACGCGCCTGGCTCAGGCGGCGAAGGCGCCACAATGCCGCCCTGCGTCTCAAGCGAGCGAGCAATTCGATCGAACTTTGCCAGCGTCTCAACCTCGTAGTCGCGGCGTCGGCTCCGGTGCGTTCGCACAAATTCAAACGCACTACACTGGTGTCGCCAACAGCCCTCCATCATCGATGTTCGGTCGCCGATCACCTCCGGAACCTCGAAGGGCACGTCCTCGACGATCTCGTTTTGATCTCTCGTCCCCTTGAACTCGATTGGGACGGCTCCAAGCACCCCAACTTCGATATTCAATTCATCCGCGAAGTTCGTCGCAAGCTCCTCTAAGCCCTCAACGGACGCTTCTCCCTTTGCGGACGGCTCAAACGGAATGAGGAGGTTCCTCGTCGCATAGATCGCATTATAGAGATGATCTGACTCCGTTGCTGGAGGATCACAGATAAGAACATCATACCGGTCCGGCACATCGTTCTCAACGAGGACACGCCGGAGTTGCGCGTAGATGTTGTACGCATCGCCGAAGTCTTCGGCCCGACTTTTCTCTCGTGCTAAGTGGTCTGAGAGATCTGAAAGGGTGTTGTGTTCCGGAATAATATCAATACCCTCTGCCGTCCGGATCAGATCGTCGAAGTCGCCACCCGGGTTATCGACAAGGTGTCGCACGAGACTGTCTGCTGCTGAATCACTCCGGTCGTCGTCGACGTCGAACAGCCGACTCAGGTTCCCGTCCTGTGGATCGAGCGGAATCACCAACACATCAAGCCCCGCTCGGGCGTGCGCACAGGCGATATTCGCGGTTAGCGACGTCTTCCCGACGCCGCCAGCCTCGCTGTAAACCGTGTACGAGAGCATACAGCATTATTAGAGACATACCACATAAGTATACGTCAGACATTCATCTATGACTCTTATCTATCTTAGACCTCTAAGTAAGATCTCTAAATAAGACTACTGAGTAAGGTTTCATACTCAGATATGTAAGAAAGGCGTCTTTCCTGGATTTCTCAGATAGAGGAATAAGGCATCTAACACATATTTGTATGTGATATGCTCCAGGCCCAAACCCGACCTGTGATAGCTCCCCCACGACTACGGTAGTTGATCTTTTATTAGAAAAAATATAAATTTATACCGCCACCCTCAGCTGGGAATTGGCTTGGACTCAATATTTCGTTTACATGATCTTGGTAACATAACCTGCATTGTGTGGCGCAGTGACTGCCTCCCTCAGTATTGCTCTACTCAGTATTTTTGACGTCCTCCACTGACGTTCTAGGGGGCCCAAGTTGATACGGGTCGCTCTAATTGTGTATATTTATATAGACAGATATCACCACCAGAACTGGCTATTTGACACACTTCACAGCCAAATTAGCAAACAAACGGCTGGAATTTCATGCGAAAGCTACTGTTGCCCAAGTCTTATTAGCAGGTGATGAGGTAGTGTGTCTGTTCACGATGATTGACAACCTCTACGTTGACCCGAATGCGCTTCCGCCACTTGACTCATTCTCACGACGATCCAGAGACGAATCAGTCTTATTTACTACTCCGACGCATTTCTCCGTCGACTACGAGATTAATCCGTACATGGTGTCCGGCGTGGACAGTTCCACTGCGAACCAACAGTGGCACGATCTCGTATCCAGATATGAGGATCTGGCCGACGTTTCGATCATGGATGTCGACGCGGTTTGGGACGATCTTAGCGAGGTCGAAGTTGCCCCGCCCGGGGAACTCCCAGACATTACCTTCTGCTCGAATCATGCCCTTTCGCTTCCAGATCGCGACGGGTTCCTGCTCGCGCAGATGGCAACTGAAGAACGACATGATGAGCCTGCTTACTTCAAGCAGTGGTGTACCAACCGGGATATTCCAACTGAACAGCTTCGTACGGATGTTCCGTTCGAGGGGTGCGGCGATGCCCGCTGGCATCCGGGGCGTCGCCTCCTCTGGGGTGGTTACGGGCCACGAACTGACCTCGAGGCATACCGGGAAATAGCAGACCGCTACGATGTCGGCGTCGTTCCGCTTGAACTCACTGACGACTCATACTACCATCTCGATGTTTGCTTTTCAGCTATCGACGAACAGACGGCCGTTGTGTGTCCTGACGCGTTTACTGACGCAGGCCGGGAAAAACTTGACACGTTATTTGAAACATTGATAGAAGTCTCACCAGAGGCAGCACAGGATCACTTCGCGTGTAACTGCCACTCGCTGTCAGGTGACGTCGTTGTCATCGAAGAGTCAAACCACCAAACTATCCACGCGCTCGAGTCACACGGGTATGAGACTCTCCATGTATCAACAGATGAATTTATGAAAGCAGGCGGCTCGGTGGCGTGTATGGCGTTTCCGTACTAAGCGGAAACGCGCCAGTATCGTCTGCGCTGTCGACAATAGCGATGAGTGACTCTGTTGAAATCCTTATCGAGTGATATATTTCGGCTCGGTCGAGGTCAATTCACAGATATTAAACAATGAAGAGAGAACGTTCAGATATGTATGAGACTCCGTTGTATTTGATGCTAATCGGGCTATCTCTCATACTCGTTTTTTCCGGGCCCTCAAATGGTGCCCTTCCAGCTGTCCTCCAAGCTACCGGTGGATTAATCGCCATCAGTAGCGGTGGAGTGCTTCTCAGAGATGTGTTCAGTCACTCGACAAATAACGGGTAAGCACCCTTCAGCGACCAGCTGTTTCAGACGATAATATATCTGAAGGACAGGATTTCAACAGAGCCCGATGAGTAAAAAAGAGCTCCCAGCAGCGTGGTATTTATGGAGAATCGAGGAGAGCGGCTCGCGCTTTAGCGCGGGGAGGGTGTCAAGACTGTGCGTCAGTATCGATATCGACGCCAGTGTACCGGCTCAGAGCCCCTAGCTCGCCAAACTCGGGCATGTCCACCCAGTCGTACGAGAACCGTTCTGCGGCCGGGTACGCGTAGTTGATCATCGCGCAATCTTCCCAGTTGGCCTCCTCCATCTGGATGAGCGCCTCCTCCCAGCGCTCCCTGGCGGCGTCGTCGCGGGTCGAGTTCTCTTGCATCGTGTTCCACGAGTCGCGAGCGGTCTGTGAGGCCTCGGTGTCGACCCAGTTGAGCGCGACGAGCGGGTTTCCGCTGACCCCCTCGTTGTCCGTCGAGCGGGTGTTCGGCGGATACAGCAGCGCGAGGACGTTGAGCGGATCCGCCCACGACATCCCCCACTCGCCGAGCCCGGCCGGTCGGTTGCCAGCAAACTCGCGGTCAAGCAGCGTCGAGAACGGAGCCGTGCTGATGGAGACCTCGATGTGCGCAGCCGAGAGGCGGTCCCGGAGGTCATTGGAGATCTGCTCGTAGGTGGTGTCCTCGACGTTGAGAATCTCGAACTCGTACGGGTCGTCGTCGCTGTAGCCGGCCTCCTCCATGATCAGGCGGGCCTCCTCGATGTTCGACTCGTTGTATCCGTACGGGTAGTTCTCGCGGGCGTGTTCCTCCGCCGCTTCCGGGCCGCCCGGGAAGAGGGTCGCAGGCGTCATGTGATACCCCGGCTCGACTCGGCCCTTGTACGCGCTGTTGGCGATTTCTTCGTGATCCATCACCCACGCAACGGCCTTCCGAGCTGGCTCGATCACTTGGTCGTTGTTGAACAACATGAACTGCGTGCTCAACCCGGAAATCCGGAGGTAATCGACCATATCACCGTTCTGTACCGGCCCGTACTCACCAACTTGAAGGCCGTTGTCTTGCGTCTCGTTGACCGTCGCCAGCTCAGGATCATATTGGGCGGTCGGGATCGAGAACGCGTCGACGTTCCGGTTCATCGCGTAGTTGTACTGGGCGTTGGTGTCTTCGATCACCTGCCAGTGGACGCGGTCGACCATTGGCGCCTCGCCGTGGTACTCGTCGAAGGCAGTCACTGCCATCTCCTCGCCAGACGTCCACGTGTCAAACTCGAAGGGGCCGGTTCCAACCGGCGACGTAGTGAACTCGTCGTACTCCATTTCACCGTCATACCCCTCGATGTCACCGACGATTCCCTCTGGAAGGACGGCAAACGTCGCGTCTGACATGATATCGAGCGCCGCGTAGTATGGTGATGACAGCGTCACCTCGACCGTCCTGTCGTCAACAGCCTCCACGGCCATCGATCCGGGGACGTACTCTCCCTCTTCGTTTGTCTCGTGTTCGATCCCAAGGTCTGAGAGCAACAGGAACGCCGACGAGGAATCTGGAGACGCTGCGACGCGTTCCCAAGAGTATACAACGTCGGCAGCTCCGACCGAACTCCCGTTGTGAGCAACTACGTCTTCAGTGAGTGTGAAGGTGTACGTCAGCCCGTCATCGGAAATTTCGTACTCAGTCGCGAGCTGGTTAACAACGCCTGACTTTCCTTCCGGCTTCCCAACAAGCCCGTCGAAAACTTGGAAGATGACCTCATTGGCAGATGAAAGGACATTTGCTGGCGGGTCGAACGTGTTGATCGACGCGTTCAACAGGCGCAGCGTTTTCTCGCCATCGCTGGTTGTCTCAGCGCTCTCATCGTTGTCTTCACCATCAGTCGCGTTTCCACCGTCGTCCAACTCGTCTGGGACCTCTTCGTCGCTTCCTCCCGAACACCCAGCAACGGCCGTCATTGCTGCGAGCGCGCCAGTCGACTGTAAGAACCTTCTTCTTGTGCGGTCCGAATCGGAATTCGGCATGACTATGACAAATATGGTAGGAATTTAAATCCTGATGTGATTAGCCCTTTTTGGTGTAAGGACAAGTATTATTACATGATAAGATTATACGATGTCCTAGCAAATGGGACGATGGGAGTATTTTCTCAAGCGCGTGCTTTTGATGGTGCCGATTGTCTTTCTCGGCACGACTGTAACGTTTCTCATCCTTCGGGTGGGACCAATTGACCCCGCGGCCGCGATCATCGGGCCAAGCGGCGACACGGAGGCGTATGCCGCTATCAGGGATAGCCTTGGACTCGATCAACCGCTCTGGATTCAGTACGCGGAGTTCATGCGCGACCTCCTGACGCTCCAGCTGGGAGAATCGTGGGTCGTTGTCCGCGGCCAGTCAGTGTGGGAACTCGTCGGGGTTTATGGCCCTCGAACCCTGTGGCTTGGGTTCTGGTCTATCCTCATCCCGATATTTGTCGGGCTCCCGCTCGGGTTCTATGCTGGGCTCAACCCGAATACGCTCGCTGACTACATCGCCTCTTTTGGCGGGATAGTCTGGCGAGCAATGCCAAACTTCTGGTTAGCCGTGATATTCGTCAGTGTCCTCACGCAATCGGACGCGTTGTTCGGATTCAGTTGGGGGGACTGGCTTGTTGAAACACAGATCGTTACCCCGCCCGACCTTTCGGGGCTGTGGGAACCGACACAGTTTCTTGGTGCGTTGAAAGCGATCCTTCCAGCAGCCCTGGTCCTCGGCTCTGCGTCCATGGGCAATGAGATGCGAATCGGGCGTACGGCGGTGCTTGAAACAAAAAACGCAAATTATGTTGAGATGGCGAAAGCGAAGGGAGTGCCCGGGAGACTCGTCGTTTGGAAGCACATGTTCCGGAACGCACTCATCCCGCTCGTTCCTGTCATTACTGGAGAGGCGTTCCTCCTTCTCGGTGGATCCGTGCTCGTCGAAACTGTGTTCGCAATTAACGGGCTCGGCTACCTCTTTTTCCAAGCAACGATTAATGGAGATGTCCCGCTTGTCGGGTCGTTGATGTTTTTGTTCATTCTGCTCTCGGTCGGGATCAACATTCTCCAGGACTTCCTGTACACCGTGATTGACCCACGTGTTGGATACGACGGAGGCGCATAATGGGAGCTGACACTGACGTCGGGTCGGGCTCGACTCGCACTGGTGAGTTCCGAGAAGAGGTTAGTCGTCCTGAGGGCGATCGCGACCTACCGCTGTCTGAACGGATTACGCGAAATCCAGGTCCCGCAGCGACTTGGGCCGCCGTTGTTGCCGTCCTCATCGCAGTCGAGTTTGGTGCGATCGTCAGCGGGTTGCTGTCGGTGCCCCCGTGGGGGTGGGTCGGCGGGCTGGTCCCAGGAGTCGTCGAACCGGTTGCGGCACTCCTCGCCACAGTCGCCGAGCGGGGAGCCGAGCTGCCGACAATCACCTCTCGCTCTGTCATCGACAATACCGGATACCAAACGCCGAGTGGCTGGGAAGGCACAACGCTCGGCCTTTCACCAGCGGTAGCGTGGGCCCTCCGGGTGGCTGTAATTTACACGTACTCATTCACCTGGCTGCTCGTCGGGTGGTGGGGGTACACGCTGTACCGGCGTCATTACCGGATTCCTGACTGGACGCCGCGTGACGACGTTGTGAACCGATTCCGCCGACACTCGTGGGGGCTATTTGGTCTCACAATCGTGTTCGCGTTTGTCGTCATGGCGCTGTTTGCGCCGGTGCTGGGTCCGACAACTGTCGATCAGAACATCGAGAATCCATACGAGAACCGCATTGATTATTACAACGATGAGACGGGACAAGTCGAATCGATTTTCTTCGGCGAAGCCAACGGTGATACACAGTCTCGCGGACAGGGCGACAACAACGTTGGACCGCTTGAATACGATCAGTACGACCGGTTCCACCCGTTCGGAACACTCCCAGACGGCAAAGACTTGTTCACCTTCATGGCGTCGGGAGCTCGGGTGTCATTGCTTGTTGGGCTCACCAGCCTCGGCATTGCCGGTGGGTTTGCGATGGTATTTGCGATGCTGACGGCATACTACAAGGGACTTGTTGACCTTGGAGTTGTGATTGCTGGTGACTCAATCCAAGCGATGCCCCAACTGTTGTTTATCATTCTCGCGTCGTTCGTCCTTTCCGACACATGGATCGCAGAGGTGTATAACGGCGGGCTCGTCCTCGCGATACTGTTCGGTATCACCGGCTGGCCGGCGCTATGGCGAGCCGTCCGTGGCCCGGCACTCCAAGTGTCGGAGCGTGAGTGGATCGACGCTGCGAAATCGTACGGGCAGCGCCCGCGAGTGACGATGCAAAAGCACATGCTACCGTACGTCGTTGGCTACTTCCTCATTTACGCCTCCCTCTCACTCGGCGGCGTTATTATCGGCATTGCGGGGCTCTCATTCCTTGGCCTCGGAATCGAAGCACCGGTACCTGAGTGGGGCCGAGCGGTGAGCGCGGGACAGCCGTATGTCGCCACGCAGTCATGGCACATCTCGCTCATTCCGGGCATTCTCGTCGTGATCATCGTAACCGGATTCAACGCGCTTGGCGATGGGGTCCGAGATGCGATCGACCCAGAGAGTGACATCGGTGACGGTGGCAACGAGAACGTCGCTGCTGGGGGTGGTGCCTGATGAGCCGACACGCACGCGATGACAACGTGCCATTGAACGCTGATGCGACATCGAGCCGTGACCTAGCGCTCGAGGTGGAAAATCTACGTACCGTTTTCCACACTGAACACGAACAGATCCACGCAGTCGACGGTATTTCATTCAATATTCGACGCGGTGAAACCGTCGGACTCGTCGGCGAGTCTGGCAGTGGAAAATCCGTGACTGCGCGGTCAATACTCGGACTCATTGAATCGCCGGGTGAGATCGATCCAGCATCCGCAATTCGATTTGAGGGAGATAACATCACGGAGTACACTGAGTCAGAGTACGAGTCGATTCGCGGCGACGGGATCGCGATGGTGTTCCAAGACCCCCTTTCGACGCTGAATCCGGTATACACCGTTGGAAACCAAATTAAGGAGGCTCTGTCGCTTCATCAAGACCTTCGTGGTACTGCGGCGACAGAACGCGCAATCGAACTGCTCGAGGAGGTCGGGATTCCGGATGCGGCCCGCCGGGTCACTGAGTACCCGCACCAGTTCTCCGGAGGCATGCGCCAGCGAGCTGTGATCGCGATGGCGCTCGCCTGTGCGCCGGAGGTCTTGATTTGTGACGAGCCTACCACTGCGCTTGACGTCACGATTCAAGCACAGATTATTGACCTCCTCATGGACATCCAGGCAGAACGCGACCTCAGCATTTTGTTTATCACGCACGACATGGGTGTCATCGCCGAGGTAGCAGACCGTGTCAATGTCATGTACGCCGGAGAGATAGTCGAATCAGCGCCGGTTGAACCGCTATTTGCGGAGCCAAAGCATCCGTACACGCGAGGACTACTGCGAAGTATCCCCAGCACTCAAACTAGTGGCGACCGCCTCGAGACGATTAAAGGCGAGGTGCCAACACCGAATGAACCCGCAAGCAGCTGTCGGTTCGCTCCACGATGCCCAAAGTCATTCGAGGAGTGTTCGGAGGTCGCACCAATCCCGACCGCTGTGGGTGACGACCCGGATCATGACGCGGCGTGTCTGCTCTATCCCGAGTCAATGACGACCGACGAGGCAGTAGCTCATCACCGGCCAGCTGATGATGGGGGCGAGCAATGAGCGGCGAGAGTTCTGGAGGTAGCGAGACCAGCCCCGAGATGCGCAATATTTCAGACAGCAACAGCACAGCTAATGACGATGTACTGCTGTCGGTCCGTGATCTAAAGACACATTATGAGGAACGCTCGTTGTTCGGCGGCGACCCGGTCCGAGCCGTGGACGGTGTTAGTTTCGATGTGAGGCGGGGCGAGACGCTCGGTCTCGTTGGTGAGTCTGGCTGTGGAAAGACGACGCTCGGGCGGACGCTCGTCCGGCTTGAGGAAGCAACCGATGGCAACATCGTCATCGACGGTGACGACATCACTACGCTGTCGGGTGATGCCCTCCAACGCTGGAGACGCGACGCACAAATCGTATTCCAAGACCCAGAATCGAGTCTTAATGACCGCCTGACGGTAGGCGAAATCATTCGAGAACCCCTGAATGTCCACAACTGGAAGACGCCCGCCGAGCGCCGACAACGCGTCAGAAATCTCCTCGAGCGCGTCGGCCTCCGTGAGGAGCACTACTACCGGTATCCGCACCAGTTCTCCGGTGGCCAACGGCAGCGCGTCGGGATCGCTCGGGCACTCGCCGTCGAGCCTGATTTCGTCGTCCTCGACGAGCCGGTTAGTGCGCTCGACGTGAGCGTCCAAGCGCAGATTCTCAACCTCTTGATGGACCTCCAAGAGGAGCTTGATCTCACGTACTTGTTCATCGCCCACGATCTTTCCGTCGTCCGCCACATCTGTGATCGCGTCGCCGTCATGTACCTCGGAAAAATAATGGAGTTCGGACCGACAGAGCAGCTGTTCCAAAAGCCCGAGAACCCATATACCCGGTCACTACTATCGGCTGTTCCAACCCCAGACCCGACGGTCAAACGCGATCGGACGACCCTTCGCGGGACACCCCCGAGTCCCCGTGATCCGCCTAATGGGTGTGTGTTCTCGACCCGCTGCCCAGCGAAGATTCGACCCGACGGCTTCGAAGAGCTATCCGAACATGACTGGGATGCGATCGAAGTGTTCCGCGAGGTGCTCCGCGAGCGCTCACGAACAGATCCATCTCTCTCCGAACGAGCCCGTGAGCTACTGGGACTTGAGACCCGGCTCCCGGATGTCGAGGAAGCCGCTGGGGAACTGTTTGCCAGCCGGTCGTTCCCTTCTGATGTACAAGAGCCAATTCAACAGTCCATCGAGGCCGCCAACGACGGGAATGAGGAGCACGCGAGAGAGATCATTACAGCAGCACTCGGTAGTGTCTGCGATCGTGAAGCCCCCTCGCTGCTGGCGACTGGCCGGACTGACAGCGGCCGATCCAGTCGCTGCCATCGCCACAAAGAGGAGTACGCTGACCCAGACGCTAGCGGATCGGATAGTCCCCAGTCGTGAGCTCAGTAGATCGATCTGATGAATGGGTCTCGGAGTTGAGCTGGGCTGAGGTAATCGCCCGGCGGGTGCTTGACGCAACGGTGTACGCACTCGTCGTAACAGCCATAGCACTCGTTGTCGGTGGTGTGATTCAGACAATTACTGGAACAGTGGCGGACGTGGTGTTGTTTACTTTCATACTCGGGATCGTTGTTCTGGGGTACGCGACGTACTGTCTGCTTCCTGGAAGGCCGTGGCATGTTGAGCACACTGAATCGGGCATGGAGCTGACTCGGCATGATCGAACGCAAACTATCGGTAGCCGTGAGGTGACTCGCTTTCAAGCCGTCGTACAGTCAGTTCCGCCGCTCAGATGGTACATGCTCCCACCGGAAGAGCGGTATTCGCCGGCGCTAAAGCTGTTTGCCGCTGGAATCTGTATCCTGTTGACATCGATCGGAATTGAAGCGCTTTTTGTTTGGTAGCTGCTAGCGGACGCGGCCCCGATGTGGAACAGACTTTTGGAAGGTGCCCACGCCCGTAGGGACATGACACGTGACGAATCAGCAGGCGTTGATACGCAAGCCCGAGAGGCCTGGAAGCGGACACTTACAGATGCCGCCGACCTTGCCGAACGTCGCGAGACAGCAGGGTGGACTGTTCTGTATACGCAGTCGAGTGAGACGACGGTCGTGACTAACCCTGATGAAAAGGAGTACGCCTTCCGCCATCTCGTACCCGATGAGGATGCCGACCAGATTAGTGACTGGGTCGCAGACGGAGACTTTCCGCAGTACGATGTCCATAGGGCCACAAAAGTTGGAACCGTCTTTCTCGTCATCGAAATCTTGGACCCCGAACAGGAGCGGTGTCTCCTCATCGCCGCCGCATATCCACTTACTGCGATTGGTGGCGTTAGCGAAACAATTGGTGACCATCCCGTTCAGACACGGATCCGGCAGCTTGACGGCACCGTCGTCGCATCATTCGAACACACTGATAGCGAGAAGTTCCTTCCGTCCGACGCAGGGGGGTTGACTGGCCGTCAAAACTGAACATCACCGGGAACGAACCCAATCGCACTCGTTTGGCTGACCGTGATCGAAGAATCGATGTCCTGGCGTAGCCTAACAAGGACTATCGCCCGTTTTTGAGTGGGTCTCCTCAAGCACGCGGCCGCCTTCGCCGGTCGTGACAATTACTATATCACCGTTGTCCCTCCGGATAGGTGACCTCGGCCTCCAGTACAGTTCACTGTCAGTAGGGATGGAACTACTAATGTACTATGTCACCGTCATTCGTCTTTAGCTAAGCGAAGAACCGCATGACAGCAGCGGCTTATCGAGGCTACTTTTTGAGAGGAATGAGGAGGCGGCAAGTGTGCACCAAGACGCCTCCTCATCAAGAATCATGCGTCGGCTTACTACACTGTTTCCCTCTGAGTTCCTCGAAGAGCACGCCGAGGAACTCGGCGTGGTCGAGCGTGAGGGCAAACTTCAGATTCCCGTCCTCGTGTGGGCGCTCGTGTTCGGCTTCGCCGCAGGCGAGAGCCGAACACTCGCTGGATTTAGACGCAGCTACAACTCTACAGCCGATGAGACGATCTCTCCCGGTGGCTTCTATCACCGGTTGACACCGTCACTTGCAGAGTATCTCCGCGACCTCGTCGAGCGTGGTCTCGACGAGGTCGCTGTTCCCGACGCTGTTGACGCTGATATCGACCGATTTAGGGACGTGATGATCGCTGATGGAACGGTGTTGCGGTTACACGAGTTCCTTTCCAACGAGTTCCAAGCTCGCCACGAGGAGCAGGCTGGAGCGAAGCTCCACCTGCTCCACAATGCCACCGATCAGACGATTGAACGGATTGACGTGACCGATGAAAAAGCGCACGACAGCACGTTGTTCAAGACGGGATCGTGGCTGCATGGACGGCTAGTTTTGTTCGACCTAGCGTACTTCAAGTACCGCCGCTTTGCGCTGATCGACGAGAACGACGGCTACTTTGTGAGCCGGTTGAAGCAGAACGCGAATCCGGTGATAACAGAGGAGTTACGGGAATGGCGCGGTAATGAGTTAGATCAGCTCTGTAAACGAGCGCAGAGATCCAGCGATAGACAGCTTCTACCCTCACTTTACAGATAGTGTGAAACCATCCAACCGTCGTTTATATACTCATCACGAAAACCGTCTTTCTCAGGTGTGTAACCGATGAATTCGGACCCCACCAAATTAATCGAGTGAAACTACGATGAATATGAAAACACGATTAGATTGCCGTACACTTGGTGTACGGATCTCTTAGAGCTTCAATCCTCTTTTGCCGATTAGCTTTCAAACCTTTTCTCAGTCATTAGCGCGCCATTCCCTTAGAAGGGGAGAAGATCCACGACGTGGTCGGTGATCTCTCGCGGGAGTACATTGACGTAGAGGTCGAAGCGGAGTTCAAGCGGGGTCAGTACGAGGGAACACGGTCGCTAGACACGAAGCGGTTCCGCGTCGTCGGCGTCCGGGACGAGGACGCCGACGACTACCATCTGTACATCACAAATCTACCGAGAGAAGAGTTTTTCCCGGCAGATCTAGGGACGCTGTATCGGTGTCGATGGGAGGTAGAAACGCTGTTTCGTGAGTTGAAGACGCAATACGAACTAGATGAGTTCGACACGAGCAGCCCTGTTGTGGTGGAGATTTTGCTGTATGCGGCGTTGCTGTCGCTGCTAGTGAGCCGTGAGTTGTTGGATCTGGTCTCCGAGCAGGCTGACGACGAGATCGTGTTTCCACCGGAACGCTGGGCGGCGACCTTCCGGTCGCACGCCCAGCTCATTCTTCACGAACTCGGTGAGTTCCTCGGCTACTCACCACCGCCGCTGTTGGAGCGGCTGATCGAAGACGCACAAAAGATCCACCAGCAACGACCGATCTTACAAGAGACGCTCGCTACCGCTACTCAACCAAGGTGTGAGGCTTAGCTAAAGACGAATGATCTCGGGACACCACGTCGCGATCGGTCACTCGGGTCGCTCCGCAACGGCATCTTATAAGCCGTCGCGGGGGGAACGGTCTCGGTAATGCTGGACGGGGTCAACGTCGCGCTCGGCGTCTCGGGGAGCATCGCGGCGGTGAAGGTCGTCGAACTCGCGCACGAACTGCGCCGCCACGGCGCGAGCGTCCGCGCCGTCATGTCCCCGGCGGCGACGAACATCGTCCACCCGTGGGCGGTCGACTTCGCGACCGACGAGCCGGTCGTCACGGAGATCACCGGCAGCGTCGAACACGTCGAGTTATGCGGCCGGGAGGGGTGGGCCGACGTGCTCCTGCTCGCGCCCGCGACCGCCAACACCGCGGGGAAGATCGCCGCGGCCGTCGACGACACGCCCGTGACGACCTGTGCGACGACCGCGCTCGGCGCGGACGTACCGGTCGTGATGGCCCCGGCGATGCACGAGCCGATGTACGACCACCCGGGCGTCCTCGACGCCCTCGACCGCTTGGAGTCGTGGGGGATCCGCTTCGCGGACCCGCGTATCGAGGAGGGGAAAGCGAAGATCGCCGCCGAGGAAGACATCGTCACGGAGGCCGCCCGCGCGACGACGCCCCAGACCCTCTCGGACGCGCATATCGTCGTCACCGCGGGCGCGACGAAGGAGCGGATCGACCCGATCCGCATCCTGACGAACCGCGCGTCGGGGAAAACGGGCCGCGCCCTGGCGCGGGCGTGCTACGTCCGCGGTGCGCGCGTGACGCTCGTTCAGGACGGCCCCGAGGTCCCCTACGCCGACGTGGTCGCCGTCGAGACCGCCGACGAGATGATGGACGCCTGTCGGCGGACCGCCGCGACCGCGGATGCGCTGGTGTCCGCGGCCGCCATCTCGGATTTCACCGCCGACGCCGTCGACGAGAAGATCCGGTCCGGATCGCCGCTGTCGGTCGATCTCAGGCCGACGCCGAAGCTCATCGACTCGGTGCGCGAGGCGTATCCCGACCTCCCGATCGTCGGCTTCAAGGCCGAGACGTCGGGCGACGACGCGGCGATGGTGGCGGAAGCGGAGCGCATCCGCGACCGCGTGGGGCTCTCGTTCGTGGTCGCCAACGACGCGAGCGTGATGGGCGAGGAGGCGACGCGGGCGCTGCTCGTCGGCCGAGGGGACACCCGCGAGTTCGTCGGTGATAAGGACGGGCTCGGCGCCCGCGTCGCCGACGAACTCGCCGGCGTCCTCGGGCGATCCGAGAGCGAAACCGTGGGATAACGAAATAGTTTTGACTTTGCCATTGTTTTGCCACACTGGATAGTCTCGCGTTTTTCGCACGAAGACGTGAGAGACAGTTCACACATGTCAGACACAGACGCCCGCCGAATACTCGTTCCCGTCGGCGACTCGGACAGCCTCCGAGACACTGTCTCGTACGTCGTCGACTCGGCGACCGAGACGGCCCCGGCGCCGGTCGAGATTCACTTGGTCCTCGCGGCTCGGACGCAGGCCGTCAGTCCCGACGCCCCGACGGAGCTCGGCACAGCCCGCGAACAGTTGGAACGCGTCGCCCTCTGGGTCGAGGAGGAGACGGCCGAGGGGACGGTCGTCGCTCGGGAGGACCGAGAGGCGGACGCGGCGGGCGAGCCCGAGGCGGACGCGGACGGCGAAGCGCCCGCCGGTGCGGCCGATGCCCCCGGGTGGCTCACCGTCGTCACCGACACCGTCGGAACCGACCGGTACCTGTTCAGCCCGGGCGACTACGCCGACGCGCTCCTCGAGTACGCGGCCGCGGCGGGTATCGACCGGATCGTCGTCGACCCGGAGTACAAGCCCGGCGGCACCGCGTCGATGCTCCAGCCGATGTCGGTGGAGCTGGCCCGCGGCGACGTGCCGGTCGAGACGGCGCCGGTCGACCGACCGACCGAGGGGGCGGTGCTCGCCCGCGCGGCGTCGCTGTCGAAGTACCTCTCCGTCTTCGTCGTCTCGTACCTGTTTTACATGTCGCTGAGCGCCTGGAAGCCGCTCGACTTCTTCACCGGCTTCGTGACGGCGTCGATCGTCTCCCTCGTCCTCGCGCCGGTCGTGGCGAACCGCTCCGCGCCGCTCGGGGTGACGCTCCGCCGGCTGGCCCGACTGCTGGTGTACGCTCCGTACCTGGTCAAGGAGATCGCGGTCGCGAACCTCCAGGTCGCGTACGTCGTCCTCCACCCCGACATGCCGATCGACCCGGAGGTCGTTCAGCTCCGCGCCGCGGTCTGGGGCGACGGCGCGGTGACGACGCTCGCGAACAGCATCACCCTCACGCCCGGAACCTTGACCGTCAACGTCTCCGAGCGCTCGTTCGACATCCACTCGCTGACCGCCGACTCGCGCGCGGACCTCTTCGACGGCGGGTTAGAGCGCGCGGTTCGGTTCGTCTTCTACGGCCGCGCGGCGGCCCGGATCCCGACGCCGCGCGAACGCGGCGACGCCGGGGAGGGACGAGATGGTTGAGTTCGAGACCGCGCTGCTGGCCATCGCGGCGGCCTTCGTCCTCTTCGCCGTCGTCGCGCTGTACCGGGTGTACGACGGGCCGACGACCCACGACCGCGTCATCGCGGTGAACGTCGCCGGGACGAACACCGTCATCGCCATCACGCTCGTGGCCGCGGCGTTCCAGCAGTCGACGTTCCTCGACGTGGCGCTCGTGTACGCCCTGCTGAACTTCCTCCTGTCGATAGCGTTCTCGAAGTTCAACGTCGAGCGCGGGGGTGTGCTGTGACGCCGACCGAGTGGGGCATCGTCGCCCTCGCGCTCGCCGGGGCCTTCTTCGGCGGCGTCGCCGCAGTCGGCCTCGTCCGACTGCCGGACGTCTACACCCGTTCGCATGCCGCCTCGAAGAGCGACACGCTGGGGGCGATCCTCGCGATCGCCGCCGCCGCGCTCGCGCTCCAGTCGGGGCTCTCGACGGCGAAGTCCGTCTTCCTCCTGTTGTTCATGTTCATCACGAACCCGACGGCAGCACACGCCGTCGCCCGCGCGGCGCAGGACCAGGGAATCGAACCGTGGACCGCCGACGAGGGTGACGAGCCATGACGCTCTCGCTGATCGAAGCCGTGCTGCTGGTGTTCGTCCTCGGCTGCGCAGTCGGCGCGGCCCTGCTGAAGGACACGCTGGCGGCGGTGATGGCGTTCGCGGCGTACAGCCTCGGCGTCTCGGTGCTCTGGCTCGTGCTTCAGGCGCCCGACGTCGGGCTCACGGAGGCGGCCGTCGGCGCCGGCATCATGACCGTGCTGTTCCTGCTGGCGCTGTCGAACACCGCCTCGCCGGACGTCGACCGCCTGTTCGAGTCGATCGGGTGGCAGACGGCGGCGCTCGTCGCCGGGTTCGTCCTGCTCGTCGGCGCGACGGTCCCCGCGCTCCCAGCCATCGGCGACCCGAACTCGGCGGTCGTCGGCGGCGAGGTGACCCAGTACTACCTCGAGAACGCGTACGCCCAGACCGAGGTCAAAAACGCCGTGACGGCCGTCCTCGCCGCGTACCGCGGCTTCGACACGCTCGGCGAGGGCGTGGTCGTCTTCAGCGCCGTCGTCGTCACGCTGTCAGTACTGCGCCGCGAGGTGGTGGCATGAGCACCGGCGACGCGGACCCGGCGGCGGGCGACGACGAGGGGCCCGGGCTGTACGTCGAGTCGACGATCATCATGACCACCGTCCGGTTGGTCGCCCCGTTCATCCTCACGTTCGCGCTGTTCATCATGTTCCACGGGGCCGACTCGCCCGGCGGCGGGTTCCAGGGCGGCGTCATCGCCGGGTCCGTGGTGATGATGCTCGCCTTCGCGTACGGCATCGACTCGACCCGTCAGTGGCTCGACGTCCGCGTCGTCTCCGCGCTGGCCTCCGGGGGCGTGTTCGCGTTCGTCGGGATCGGTCTCGGCGCGATGGCGCTCGGCGGACAGTTCCTCCAGTACGCGGAGTTCGAGGCGCTGTTCGGCCACGCGATCAAGTACGCAATCGAACTCGTCGAACTCGGCATCGGCGCCATCGTCGCCGCTGTCGCGATCGGGCTATTCTTCCTGCTCGCGGCCGGCTTCGACGGCGTCGCCGAGGGGGACTCCTCATGACACTCGACTTACTCACGACGCACTACAACTACTACGCGGTCGTCCTGCTGCTCGGGATCGGGCTGTACACCGTGATCGAATCCAGGAACCTCGTGAAGAAGGTGATCGGGATGAACGTGTTCCAGACCGGGATCTTCCTGTTCTTCATCACGCTCGCGTACCGCGCAGGCGGCAATCCCCCGGTCGTCACCGAGGGCGCCGGCCCGTACGTGAGCCCGCTGCCGCACGTGCTCATCCTGACCGCCATCGTCGTCGGCGTGAGCCTGACCGCGGTGGCGCTCGCACTGGTCGTGCGCGTCTACTCCGAGTACGGCACGCTCGACGAGCACACCCTGGAGGAACTCTACCATGATTGACCACCTGATCGTCCTGTTGGTCGTCCTGCCGATCCTCGGCGCCGCGGTCCCGCCGCTGGCCAGTCTCCGCTACGACCGCGTCGGCTGGGCGGTCGCGACGGCGACGGCCCTCGGGCACGCCGTGCTCGCCGGCGCGCTCGCGTGGACCGTCTGGACCGACGGGGTCGTTCGGTACGCGGTCGGCGGGTTCGTCGCCCCCTACGGGATCGAACTCGTCGCCGACGGACTGACGATCCTACTCGTCGCCCTCATCAGCGCGGTCTCGCTCGGCGTACTCGCGTACGCACGTCACGCGGGCCCCCACGAGAACTCGTTCTACTCGCAGTTCCTGCTCCTCGTCGCCGGCCTGTCCGGGATGACCGTGACCGGCGACGTGTTCAACCTGTACGTCTTCCTCGAGATCACCGGGCTCGCGGCGTACGGGCTGGTCGCGAGCGGCCCCGGAGCCCGGTCCGCCGTCGCGGCCCTGAAATACCTCATCATCGGAACCATCGGCGCGTCGCTGTACCTGCTCGGCGTCGGCTACGCGCTCGCCGCCACTGGCACGCTGAACATGGCGGACCTCAGCGACAAACTCGCCGCCGCGGGATACGACTCGACGCTCGTCTTAACCGCGTTCGGCCTGATCGTCGCCGGACTCTTAGTGAAGGTCGCGCTGTTCCCGATCCACACCTGGCAACCCGACGCGTACGCGGACTCGCCGGACAGCGTGAGCGCGTTCATCTCGGCGCTCGTCTCCACGGTCTCCGCGTACGCCCTGGCGCGCGTGTTGTTCTCCGTGTTCACGGTCGACTTCCTCGAGGCGGTTCCGATCGCGCGCCAGGCGCTGGTCGCCGTCGCCTGCGTCAGCATCGTCGCCGGGAGCGCCCTCGCCGTCGCGCAGTCCGACGTTCAGCGCATGCTGGCGTACTCGTCGGTGTCGCAGTTCGGCCTCGTGATCGCCGGATTCGCGATCGCGACGCCGCTGGCGGTCGTCGGCGCGACCGTCCACCTCGTCGGGCACGCGGTGATGAAGGGCGGCCTCTTCGCCGCGACCGGGATCATCGAGCGGAAGACCGGCGCGACGACGGTCGGCGGGTACGCCGGGATCGCCGGTCGCGCGCCGGCCGCCACCGGCGCCTTCACGCTGCTGGCGCTCGCGATGGTCGGCGTTCCGCCGGCCGTCGGGTTCATGGGGAAGTGGTACATCGTCCTCGGCGCGGTGAACGCCGGGTCCTGGCCGGTGGTCGCCGTCCTCTTGGCGAGCACGCTGCTGACGCTGGCGTACTTCGCGCGGCTCGCCGAGCGACTCTACTTCGCCGAGGCAACCATCGCGCCGGAGGCGGTCGCCGCCGACGGGGGTGAGCGCGTCTCGACGGCCATGATCGTGACCGTCGTCGTCGCCGCCGTCCTCGCCGTGGGACTCGCGGCCGCCGTCCCGGTGATAGACCAGTTGATCGACATGACCGTGTTCGAGCTGATGCTCCAATGACCGACGTCACCTCCCTTCGACCGTTGTTCGCCGTGCTCGTGTCGGCCGTGGCCATCCCCGTCATCCTCTCGCTCCGATCGCGGCCGAACGTCCGTGAGGGCGTCACCCTCACCGTCGCCGCGACGAAGTTCGCCCTCGTCGCCAGCATGGTCCCCGGCGTCCTCTCGGGGACCACCTACGTCACGCGGATCGGCGAGCTGGGCGACGGTATCTCGCTCGTGCTCCGCGCGGACCCCCTCGGGATCCTGTTCGCGCTGCTCGCGAGCCTCCTGTGGATCGTCACGAGCTTCTACTCCATCGGGTACATGCGCGGACTGAGCGAACACGCGCAGACCCGCTACTTCGCCTCGTTCGCCGCGAGCCTCGCCTCGGCCGTCGGGGTCGCGTTCGGGGCGAACCTCGTCACGCTGTTCGTCTTCTACGAGCTGCTGACGGTGTCGACGTACCCGCTGGTCACGCACGACGAGACCGACGAGGCCCGCGCGGCCGGCCGGAAGTACCTCACGTACACCTTCGGCGGCGGCGTGGCCGTGCTCGGCGGGACCGCGCTCGTCTACGTGCTGACGGGCACCACGGCGTTCACGCCGGGCGGGATCGAGGCGCTCGCCGGCGCGGACCCGACGCTGGCGCGCGTGGCGTTCGGCCTCCTCGCCGGCGGGTTCGGCGTCAAGGCGGCGCTGATGCCGGTCCACTCGTGGCTCCCCGACGCGATGGTCGCGCCGACGCCGGTCTCGGGGCTGCTCCACGCGGTCGCGGTCGTCAAGAGCGGCATCTTCGGCATCGCCCGCGTCGTGCTTGACGTGTTCGGCACGGAGACGATGGCGGAGCTGGGCGTGGCGGCGCCGCTCGCGGTCGTCGCCGCGATCACGCTCCTGACCGCGAGCGTCATCGCACTGCGGCAGGACAACCTCAAGCGGCGGCTGGCGTACTCGACGATCAGCCAGCTGTCGTACATCGTCCTCGGGCTCGCGCTGCTGGAGGGCGAGGCGCTCGTCGGCGGGCTGCTCCACATCCCGGCGCACGCGTTCATGAAGCTCACCCTCTTCTTCTGTGCGGGCGCAATCCACGTCGAGACCCACACGGACGACATCAGCGACATGGCCGGCATCGGCGACCGGATGCCGCTGACGATGGCGGCGTTCGCCGTCGCAGCCGCGGGGATGGCCGGCATCCCGCTGATAGCCGGGTTCGTCAGCAAGTGGTACATCGTCATCGGCGCCCTGGAGGGCGGCGGCCTCGTGTTTGCCGGCGCGCTGCTGGTGTCCGGCGTCCTCAACATCGCGTACTTCTGGCCGATCGTGTACCAGGCGTACTTCGAGTCACCGGACGGGCACGACAAGAAGCCGCTCGTGACCGCGGCGCTCGGCGGCCGCGGGAGCCCCCGCGCCGACGGCGGCCACGAGGCCGCGACGCACGCGAGCGCTGGCGAGACCGCAGCGCACGGCGATGACCACGAGGCGGCGACGCACGAGGGTCACGACGACCACCACGGCGGCCCGCCGGCGGGCGGGTGGGACGTTCGTGGCTGGCGCGGCGCCGAGAGCACGTGGTTCATGCTCGGGCCGATCCTGACGGCCGCGAGCCTCTCGGTCCTGCTCGGCGTCGTCCCGCGGACGGCGGTGTTCCTCCGGATAATCGAGACCGTCGTCGGTTCGCTCCCGGGGGTGATGGGCTGATGACCGCCGCGCTCACCGCCCTCCCGCCCGGTCCGGTCCTCCTCGTCATCGCCGCGCTGATCGCCCTCACGCCCCGCCGCGTCGGGCACGCGCTGGGCGTCGCCGCGTCCGGGGTCGCGGTGGCTTGGGCGTGGACCGTCCCGGCGGGCGCGCACCTCCAGGCCACGTTCCTCGGCTTCGACGCCGTCCTGCTCAACGTCGACGAGTTCTCGCGGCTCATGGGGCTGATATTCGGGATCATCGGCGTCGTCGCCGTCCTCTACTCGTACGCGAGCGAGGCCGAGAGCATTCAGACCGCGTTCGCGTTCTCCTACGTCGCGACGAGCTTCGGCGCGGTGTTCGCCGGCGACTGGCTCACGCTGCTGTTCTTCTGGGAGCTGATGGCCGTCACCAGCACGCTGCTCGTCTGGCACTACCGCGGCGAGGCGGTCCGGGCCGGCTTCCGGTACGCGCTGCTCCACGGCCTCGGCGGGACGCTGCTGATGGCGGCGATACTCGGTAACTACGTCGCGAAGGGGACCTTCCTGTTCGCCACGGTGCCGGGCGGCCCCGAGACGGCGGGGATCGTGGCAGGGCTCCCGGCCGCGCTCGCCGCCGTCGGCATCGGCGTCAACGTCGGGTTCATCGGCCTCCACGCGTGGCTCCCCGACACGTATCCGCGCCCGCACATCGCCGCCAGCGTCTTCCTCTGCGTGTTCACGACCAAGACGGGCGTCTACGGGATGTACCGGGCGTTCCCCGACGGGCACGTCGCGATCGCCTACATGGGCGGCGGGATGGCCGTGTTCGGGGCGACGTTCGCGCTGTTCCAGAACGACATGCGGCGGCTGCTCTCGTACCACATCCAGTCGCAGGTCGGCTACATGATCGCCGGCGTCGGCATCGGGTCGGCCCTGTCGCAGGCCGGCGCGTTCGCCCACGTGTTCAACCACATCCTCTACAAGGGGCTGCTCTTCATGACGGCCGGCGTCGTCGTCTACCGGACCGGCGAGGAGAGCCTGAAGAAGCTGGGCGGGCTGGCCCGCGACATGCCGGTCACCGCCGGCGCGTTCACGATCGCCGCGCTGTCGATCGCGGGGTTCCCCGGGTTCAACGGCTTCGTCAGCAAGGGGATCATCATCTCCGGGAGCCACTACACCTTCCCGAAGGGCCCGCTCCCGATCGGCGACTTCCATACGCTCGAATGGCTGCTCCTGCTCGGCGGGATCGGGACGTTCATGTCGTTCATCAAGTTCGGCTACTACGCGTTCTTCCACGGGAGCTACGACGGCGACGTGCGGGACGCCAACCGGGGGCAGAGCGTCGCGATGGGCGCGGTGGCGGTGCTCTGCGTCGCTTACGGCGTCCTCGTTCCCACCTCGCCGCTCGCGGCGGTCGTCCCGGCCGACGTGGGACTGTTCGGGATCCTCCCGTTCGACGTGACGAGCGAGGCCGTCGTCAAGAAGGTGTACAAGACGTACACCGTCGACCACCTGATCGAAGGCGTCGCCCTCGCCGTCCTCGGCCTGATCGGCTTCGCGCTCACCAAGAAGCCGCTCTCGAAGCTGGGGCGGGTCCCGGACGTCGACTCGCTGTACAACCCCGCCGTGTTCTACGGCACCCGCGGGCTCGTGGTCGGCGTCACGGAGCTTTACGCCGCCGTCGACCGCGCCGTCGTCGGGCTCACGACGGCGACCGTCCGGACGGTCACCGACCCGCAGGCGGCCGTCCGACGCGTCGGCAGCGACGTCGAGATCAAGTCCGGGATCGGCCGCAGCGTGCTGATCCTGACGCTGGCGGTCGGGATCGCACTGTTCGGAGTCCTGTTCCTCTGACCGCAGCCAAGCGCCGCCGCGGTCTCATTCTCCGCCGCCGCGACGGCGGCGCGCCTGTTCGCTGAGGGTGAGGAAGGCGACCGCGCCGAAGAACGCGATCACGAATCCGAACACCGTCGCGTCGCCGCCGCCGGCGGACTGCGCGAACAGGATCG
Organism: Halorubrum sp. SD683; assembly: GCF_002135045.1. Classification (NCBI taxonomy): domain Archaea; kingdom Methanobacteriati; phylum Methanobacteriota; class Halobacteria; order Halobacteriales; family Haloferacaceae; genus Halorubrum; species Halorubrum sp. SD683. The sequence continues at coordinate 44,919 of NZ_NEWJ01000004.1, read as the reverse complement.
GGGTGACGCTCAGTCCGAAGAGGCCGACGCCGTACCCGAGCCTGTCGCTGCGGTCGTCGAACCGCGGTGCGGCGGCGAGCAGCGAGATGTCGAACGCGAAGTAGAAGTACGCCGCGCCGACGTAGACGGCGGCGGTTCCGAGCGCGGTCGGGACCGACGAGACCAGCGCGTACACGCCGAGCGCGGGGACGACGCCGACGCCGAGTGCGAGCGGGAGGGCCCTGTTCATACGGGATCGATCCGGATCCGATCGAGTAAAACCCTCGGGGCGGCGGTGGGCTGCGAACGTCGATGAAACTGGCAGGACCGTATTCGAAGCGGGGCGGCGCAGAGTCGCTCGCCGCCGGCCTCAGTACTCCTCGTACGCGAGGTTCATCATCCACTGCGAGAAGGCGTCCGCCTGCGCGTCGACCTCCTCCTCGCCGATGAACGGCGAGAGCATGTCGTCGGCCATAAGCAGCGAGAAGTCGAGGTCGCGCGGGGCGGGCTCCAGGTAGTAGGTGTTGTGGCCGTTGTAGACGGTGTCCTCCCGCTGGATCAGGCCCGACTCCTCTAGCGCATCGGCGATGCGGCTCCCCTTCCGCGACGAGACATCGAGTTCCTTCCAGAAGTCGCTCTGGTGGATGCCGCCGGTCTCGCGGATGAGTTCGAGACCGGCGCGCTCGTCCGCCGACAGGTCGGACTCGATTTCAGACGCGCTCATACTCTCTCACGCCTCCCGAATCGGTTAAAACTGGCCTTCCGCTCGGCCCGCCCCGAGCCCGCGCGAGCGCCGCCTCACCAGCGCGTGAACGCGAACTCTCCCCGCGCCGGGCCGACAGTCACGACGCCGACGCCGCGGAAACCGAGGTTGAGCAGGTGCGGTCGACCGCCGTCGCCGTCACCGGGGTCGTACCCGAACGCGTGCGAGTGACCGCTGAACGCGGCGAACACGTCGTGGTCTCGGACCGCGAGGGCGAGCGCAATCGACCCGGTGTGGAGGTGCTCGCGGTCCGTCTCGCGCGTACCGACCGCGTGGTGGCGATCGAAGGACGTACCGAACGGCGGCACGTGCGTCGCGAGTAGCACGTCGGAACGGCGCCGCAGGCGGTCCGAAAGCCGCTCGTACGTCGTCTCGATTTCGGCCATTCCGCGGTGGAACGCGACCGCCTCCTCGTCCGCGATGCCCAGCGACGCGGCGACCTCCTCGGTCGACGCCGCTCCGCTGACGACGCGGTGACACGCGTCGAGCAGGTCGTCCGCGAGACGGTCGGCGGCGTGTCTCCGGTCCTCGCGAGGGGCCGTCCGCGGGTCGAGCGCGTCGAAGTCGGTCTGCGGGAGCGACGGAGCGAGCGACCGGCGCTCGCAGCCCCACCCGACCACGGTGAGGTTCCCGAGCGTCCGCGCGCTCAGGTGCTCCGCGGTGGCCCCGAGAGCGGTGTCGACCACTTCCCCCGGCATCGGCGCTGGGTCGTGGTTCCCCGGGACGTAGACGACCGGCACGTCCGACGCGAGTCGCCCGATGAACCGGCGGGCCAGCTCGGCATCGTCGTCGCCCGCGCGGTGCGTGAGGTCGCCGAGGACGAGCGCGGCGTCGACGCCCGCCGGCGGCGACACCGCGGCGAGGTCGTAGTCGTCGGCCGCGGGCTTCAGGTGGAGGTCGCCGAAGACGAGGAGCCGCATGACCGCTACGTCCGTCTCCGAGGTAAAAACGTCCCGCCCGTCTCGGTACCGAGTCGCACGGCGGGCGGGGTACGCTCCGCTCCGCCCCGCTACGCCCGGCCCGTCGCGAAGTCGGCCGGGAGCGGCACCGCCTCGGCCGGCGTCTCGCAGGGCGGTCCGTCGGCGTACGCGACGGCGGGGTCGCCGCCGGTCCGGATCCGGGTGAACGAGCGCGTTCCGAACCCGTCGCCGTGGAGGCAGGCGCCGTACTCGTGGTCCGCGAGGACGGCGCTCGCGCGGTCGAGCCACGACGCTCCCGACTCCCCCGGCTCCGGGGCGAGCGCGGCCGCGATCCGCCTCGTGCTGTCGGCCCGCTCCTCGCCGAACTCCCGGCGTCGCTCGGGGACCGCGAACCGCTCCGTCCCGTTGACCACGCCGCCGACGTTGCCGATCACGTGGACGCCCGGGTCGAGCCGGGTCACGGCGAGGCCGCCGTCGTACGCCAAGAGGAACGCCGCGCGATCGTCGGCGAGGACGAGGTTGAAGCCGTCGTACGCGCGCTCGTCGAGTTCGCGCTCGACGGTCCGCACCGCGTCCTCCGCGGAGGCGGCCGTCAGGCAGTCGCGCACGAGCAGCCCGCGGGAGCGGTCGCCCTCGCGGTCGGCGTCGAGCCAGCGGTTCGTGACGGCGACGACGAGACCGTCCTCGGAGAGGCCGATCCACGTACCGCCGGCCTCGGCGTCGCGCGGGGCCACGTACCGGCCGCCGCCGTCGAACCCCTCGCCGTCGTCTCCGCCGTCACCCTGCCCGCTATCGCCGTCGCCCTCTCGGAGTGCCGGCGGTTCGCTCGGGCGGTCGTGCGCCTCGTCGCGGGTGGCGGCGAGCGCGACGGGGGCGTCGCCGAACGTCCGCCACGCCAGAGTCAGTGTACACACGCCAGCGAGTACGGCCGACCGGGTGAAAACTCCACGGTGGAGCCCCCACACGTGTTTACTCGAAATAAAAGAAATCTTTTGAGGGCCGACCGCTTGGGTCGTGGTATGGACGCGATTGCCGTCTACGAGGGAGCCGACGAACCGGTCGTGACAGAGAGACCGCGACCGGAGCCCGCGCCCGGCGAGGCGCTGGTTCGGACGCTCCGGGTCGGCGTCGACGGGACCGACCACGAGGTCATCGCCGGCGGGCACGGCGGGGCGCCCGCGGGCGAGGACCACCTCGTGTTGGGTCACGAGGCCGTCGGCGTGATCGAGGAGCCGAACGACACGCCGTTCGAGGTCGGCGATGTCGTCGTCCCGACGGTCCGCCGCCCGCCGAACGGCGCCAACGAGTACTTCGCGCGCGGCGAGCCCGACATGGCGCCGGACGGCGAGTACCACGAGCGGGGCATCGTCGGGGCGCACGGGTTCATGGCGGAGTACTTCACCAGCCCGGCCGAGTTTCTCGTCGAGATCCCCCCGGCGCTCGCCGAGTGGGGCTTCCTCGTCGAACCGGTCTCGATCGCGGAGAAGGCGATCGAGCACGCGTACGCCAGCCGGTCGGCGTTCCACTGGGAGCCCGAGTCGGCGCTCGTGCTGGGGAACGGGTCGCTCGGCCTGCTGACCGTGGCGACCCTCGACGAGTCGTTCGACCGGATCTACTGTCTCGGACGGCGCGAGCGCCCCGACCCGACGATCGAGATCATCGAGTCGCTCGGAGCGACGTACGTGAACTCCAACGACACCGCGATCCCGGAGGTGCCAGAGGTGTACGAACCGATGGACCTCGTCTTCGAGGCGACCGGCTACGCGCCCCACGCCTTCGAGACGATCGAGGCGCTCGCGCCCAACGGCGTCGGCGCGCTCCTCGGCGTCCCGGGGGACTGGGAGTTCGAAATCGACGGCGGCCGGCTCCACCGGGAGTTCGTCCTCCACAACAAGGCGCTCGTCGGCAGCGTCAACTCCGGGTACGGGCACTTCGAGTCGGCCGTCGAGTCGCTCTCGCGACTCTCCGACGGGTTCCTCGATGATCTCGTGACCGGCGTCCACGGGCTCGACGACTTCGAGGCCGCGTTCGCGGATGACGACACGACTATTAAAACGGCGGTCGAATTTGCCGCGTATGAAGAACGTTGACGACCTCATCGACAGCGCTGCCGAGCTCGCGGAGCGGGGGCTCTCGAAGGGAGAGATCGCGGACGAACTGAACGTCTCCCGCGAGACGGCGAGCTGGCTGGTCGAGCGCGGCGGCGGCGCCGAGACGGACGAGGCGGCCGCGGACGCGGCGGCGTCGGCCGACATCCACGTCGACTGGTCGGCGCTCGGGCGCGACTCGACCCGCCTCGGCTTCGCGGCGAGCGCGATGGCGGACCTGCTGGCCAAACAGGGCGAGGCGGTCGACCTGACCGTCGGCATCGAGAAGGCGGGCGCGCCGCTCGCGACCGCGGTCGCCGACCGGCTCGACACCGACCTCGGTACGTACGCCCCCGCGAAACACCAGTGGGATGAGGGCGACATCGACGAGCACGGCGGCGGCTTCTCGCGGAACTTCGCCGCGATCCGGAACCGCGACTGCTACGTCGTCGACGACATCATCACCTCCGGGACGACGATGCGGGAGTCGATCGACGCGATCCGCGAGCAGGGCGGCGAGCCGGTCGCGTGCGTCGTCCTCGTCGACAAGATGGGGTACGACGACATCGACGGCGTTCCGGTCTACTCGCTCGTCGACGTGGTGCGCGTCGACCGCGAGGAGTAAGCGCCGAGCCGGTCGGCGGTCGGCCCGTCACGTCGCCCGCCCGTGCGGAACCCATTTGCCTCGGCGTCGCGTATCGAGCCGTATGACGTTCAGTCCCGAAGCCGACGCCGACGCCGAAGAGATCGAACAGCGAGTCGAGACGGTCCTCGCCGATAACGACGTGGTACTCTTCATGAAGGGGAACCGTCTGATGCCCCAGTGTGGCTACTCCCAGCGCGCCGTCGAGCTGATCTCCCAGCACGTCGAGGAGTTCGAGACGGTCGACGTGCTGCCCGCGCTGCCGCAGTACCGCGAGGCGCTGGAGTCTCACAGCGGGTGGGAGACGATTCCGCAGACGTTCGTCGACGGCGAGTTCGTCGGCGGCAGCGACGTGCTCGGCGAACTCGACGAGCGCGGCGAGCTCGCCGCGGAACTGGGCGCCGAGTGAGCCGTCGCCCCCGCCGTTGATCCTCCGGTCCGGGCGCGACGTACACGCGGATCCTGACACCTCGAAGGGCAGTCCATATAAACCTACGGTGCGTAGCTACGGTAGGTGCGGCCGTTGCCGCCGCCGCCGTGACCACCGGTTCGACCCCACCGCATTCCACAAACAATGACAGGCCGCGTGTTCCGACTCCATTCGACGCTCGAACTGCCACTCGAAGACGTAGAGACGTACTTCGACGAAGACCCCGATCTGCCGGAGGAGATCGACGACATCGACATCACGCGTCGAAACAACACACTCATCATCAAGGCCCTGTCCGACGACGAGTCGATCAGCAAGTACACGCCCACGGCGCAGCTGAAGGCGTCGGTCACGGAGACCCGCGTCTGGGAGGAGGAGCCGCCCCGCGCCGGCGGTCCCCAGTGGATGGACGACGAGGAGGAGGAGATCCCCTCCGAGCTCGTCGAGTTCGCCTGCTTCAAGGGCGACCGCGAGACCGTCCTCCAGAACTCCGCGCTCCAGTACCCAATGTTCCGCGTGCTCCGCAAGATCGCGACGCTCTCCGAGAAGGGGACGCTCACCGCGATCACGGAGGAGGACGGCGAACTGGAGGCGACCCGGATCGTCGAAGGTGAACCCCGCCCCGCCAGCATCGAGGTCGTCGAGAGCCCGCAGGGCGCCGGCGAGGGCGACGGCGGCGTCAACTGGCGCGACAACGAGTTCATCTCCGACTGAGGCGGCGCGTTCGCCGCGGCCGGTCCCGCGTGCGGCGTGCGATTCGCGGCTCCCTCGCCGTCCGACCGCCGACTCTTTATCCGCGCGACTCCCTCCCCCGGTCATGAGCAACTGGGTGAGCCTCTTCTCCGGCGGCAAGGACTCCTCGTGGGCCCTGTACCGCGCGCTGGAGGAAGGGCTCGACGTCTCGCGGCTGCTGACCGTCCACCCCGCCGGCGACTCGTACATGTACCACACGCCGGCGACCGAGCTCGCCGAACTCGCGGCCGAGAGCGTCGGCGTCGACCTCGTCGAGGTGTCGCCGGACGACTTCGGTGCCGCAGACGTCGACGACGCCGGCACGCAGGGCGACGCGGAGCTGGAGCCGATGGAGGCGGCGCTCCGAGAGATCGCCGCCGCGGACGACCTCGACCTCGCCGGCGTCACGGCCGGCGCCGTCGAGAGCGAGTTCCAGACGGACCGGATTCGGGGGATGTGCGACCGGCTTGGGATCGACCTGTTCGCCCCGCTGTGGCAGCGGGACCCGGTCGAACTCGCGGAGGCGATGTTCGACGCCGGCTTCGAGATCCGGATCATCCAAGTGGCGGCGTACGGGCTCGACGAATCATGGCTCGGACGACGGTACGACGCGGACGCGCTCGACGACCTGCTCGCGCTCCGCGAGGAGTACGGCGTCCACCCGCTCGGCGAGGGCGGCGAGTTCGAGACGTACGTCGTCGACGGCCCGCACATGGACCGCCGCATCGACCTGACGTACGACACGGTCTGGGAGGGTGACCGCGGTCACATCGAAGTCCGCGACGCGACGCTGTAGTAGAGCGCCCTTTGAAACGGCGAAAGAGTCCCGTTACGGCCAGTTTCCGGCCTGATCGTATGCGTCCACGATCCGACCGATACCGACGACGTACGCCGCGGTGCGGAGGTTGCGGACGTCGTTCGACTCGTAGGTGTCGACCAGCGTGTCGAAGGCCTCCGTGATCACGCGTTCCAGTTCCTCGTTGACGCGCGCCTCGGTCCAACTGAACCGCTGTCGGTTCTGGACCCACTCGAAGTACGATACGGTGACGCCTCCCGCGTTCGCGAGGATGTCGGGGACGACGTTGACGTCGCGGTCGGCGAGCACGTCGTCGGCGTCGGGCGTGAGCGGACCGTTCGCCGCCTCGACGATCAGGTCGGCGCCGACGTCCGCCGCGAGCTCGGCGTCGACCGCGTTCTCCAGCGCGGCCGGGACGAGGCAGTCGACGTCGAGCGTGAGCAGCTCGTCGTTCGTGAGGCCGTCGGCGCCGGGGTAGCCCGTCACCGACCCGGTCTCGGCCTTGTGCGCCTTCACGTCGCGGGGGTCGAGCCCTTCCGGGTCGCGGATCCCGCCGGCGGAGTCGGAGCCCGCGACCACGTCGGCGCCGAGGTCGTCGAGCAGCGCCGCCGCGATCGACCCGGCGTTGCCGTACCCCTGAACCGCGACGGTCGCGTCCGCGACGTCGCGGCCGAGCCAGTCGAACGCCTCGCGGGCCGACAGCGCGACGGAGCGACCGGTCGCCTCGACGCGACCCTCGCTGCCGCCGGAGTCGAGCGCCTTCCCCGTGATGACGCCGGGGGCGGTGGTGTTTTCGAGGGTCTCGTAGGTGTCTTTGATCCAGTTCATCTCCCGCTGGCCGGTGTTGACATCCGGCGCGGGGATGTCGCGGTCCTCGCCGATCAGCGGCCGGAGTTCCGTCGCGAACGCCCGCGTGAGTCGCTCCAGCTCGGACTCGGAGTAGTCCGCCGGATCGATCGCGATGCCGCCCTTGCCGCCGCCGTACGGGACGTCGACGACGGCGCACTTGTACGCCATCCAGCCCGACAGCGCCTTCACCTCGTCGCGGGTGACGCCCGGGTGATAGCGGATCCCGCCCTTGTACGGCCCCCGGTCGCCGTTGAACTGCGCGCGGTACGCGCGCACCGTCTCCAGCGAGCCGTCGTCGCGCTCGAACGTCAGGTTCGTCTCCAACACCCGTTCCGGGTTCTTCAGGCGCTCGATGACGCCCGAGTCGGCGTCGACGACCGCCGCGGCGTCGTCTACCTGCTCCCGCAGGCTCTCGAACGGATTCGCCTCCGTAGTCATACGATCAGTCTCGGTGGGCGGTGGTTAACTGTGGCGACCGGTACGGAAATTGTGCGTGCCGACACCGTCCGAACGACGCGCATCGACGCCGATCGAGCGATGCGGGTCGACCCCGTCCACAGCGACAGCCGGGCGGGTCGCGACCCGAACGCCGGCCGGGCCACCGATCCGACTCAGCGGGTCCCGTCGGGCGCGCGGTCGAGGATCCGCTCCGCCTGCGCGATCAGCGGCGCGTCGATCATCTCGCCGTCCACCTGGAAGACGGCGCGTCCCTCCCCCTCCGCCTCGTCGCGGGCGTCGAGGACCGCCGCGGCCCACTCGACGTCGTCCGGGTCCGGGGTGAACGCCTCGGTGATCGGGCCTACCTGCGCCGGGTGGATCGCCAGCTTCCCGTCGTAGCCGAGCCGGCGCGCGAACGCGGCGTCCTCCCGGAGCCCCGACTCGTCCGAGAAGTCCGTGTAGACCGTGTCGAGCGCGTCGACGCCGGCCGCGCTCGCGGCGAGGACGACGTGTTCGCGGGCGTACAGCACCTCCGTCCCCTCGTCGGTCCGGGTCGCGCCCACGTCCGCGGCGAGGTCTTCGGCGCCGAACGCGACCGCGTCGGTCGCCTCCGCCGCCGCGATCGCCTCCGCCGCGAGGACGCCCGCCGCCGTCTCGACGAGCGCGAACACCGCGGGATCGCGGCCCCGCTCGGCGCACAGTTCGGCGACGCGCTCGACCCGACCCGCGCCCTCGACCTTCGGGAGCATCACCGCGTCGAGGGTGACCGCGTCGCCGCCCCCCCCTCTGTCGGTACCGATCACCCCGTCGAGGTCGGCCGCGGGCGACTCGGCGGTGAGCCGGACGCAGACCTCCGCGTCCGGGTCGAAGGCGGGGTCCGCGAGCACCTCGCGGACCGCCGCCCTCGCCTCGTCCTTCCGGCCGGGCGCGACGGCGTCCTCGAGGTCGAAACAGATCACGTCGGCGCCGGTTCCCGGCGCCTTCCGCATGAGTTCGGGGCTGTCGCCGGGCGAGAACAGCAAGCTTCGGCGTGGCATGTGCGGGGGTGCGCGGGCGGGCAAATAAAACCCGACGGCCGCCCCGAGAGCGGTACCGATTTCACGCCGCCGGTCGAGCGGGGGCCCATGCCCGGACTGTACTACGAGGAGTTCGAAGTCGGCGAGACGATCGACCACGCGACGCGGCGGACGATAAGCGAGGCCGACAACCAGCGCTTCTGCGACATGACGATGAACCAGCAGCCGCTCCACCTCGACGCCGACTTCGCCGCGGAAACGGAGTTCGGCGAGCGACTGGTGAACGGACTGTACACGATGTCGCTCGCGGTCGGGATGTCGATCCCGGAGACGACCGACGGCACCATCGTCGCGAACCTCTCGTACGACGGCGTCGAACACCCGAACCCGGTGTTCCACGGCGACACGATCCGCGCCCGCTCGACGGTCACCGACAAGCGCGAGACGAGCGACGGCGAGCGCGGCGTCGTCACCATGCGCGTGGAAGCGTTCAAGATCGTCAACGGCGACGACGACGTCTTAGTCTGCGAGTTCGAGCGGACGGTCCTCTCCGAGAAGCGGCCGACGGGGGACGGGGACGGCTGACTGCCTCAGTCGTCCTCGCCGGCGAGCAGCAGCCCGAGGTAGGAGGTGCGAACTTGGTCGTCGGCGTCGAGGCCGAGCCGGTCGAGCGCCTCGATCGCTGCCTCGCGCGCCGCGTCGACCTCGCTTTCGGACTCGACGGCGCGTTCGATCTCGACGTACTCGTCGAGCCCGGTGACGGCGTCGAGCGTCACGGTGAACCCGTCGTACGCCCAGAACTCGCGCCGCTTCTCCACCGTCGCGGCCGGCTCGAAGCCGAGCCCGGAGAGGGCCGCCGCGAGCGCCTCTCCGTCGTCGACGCCCGTCTCGTGTTCGGCGCGGGTCTTCGAGGCCTCGTCGAGGAGGGGTCCCTTATACGTGATCGTCGCCGCCGGGTCGTCGGCGGAGGACGCCGACCCCTCGCCGTCCGACAGCGGCATCTCGCGCCGGATCCGGAGCGCCTCGTCCGTTTCGGCGAACTCGCGGTGCGGCGCGTCGTAGTACGTGTCGCGCTGTCGCTTGGCGGCGACGTGCTCGGCCCCGACCTCGCGGAGGCGCTCTCGCGTTGCGTCCAGGTCCGCCGGTACCTTGATCTCGACCTCGTACATGCCCGGCACTGCGGTCGGACCGCTCATAAGGAGCGCGGGACGCCGCCGTGCTCCGCGACGAACCGCCGCGACCCGTAGGCCGGCGCGCCGGCCGCCGAATCGCCGCTGTCGCCCGCTCGTCGGCGGGCTTCGGGCCGAACCGTGCTTCTTAAGGGTGTAACAGGTGACCTTCAGGTATGAGCGATCAGGAGCAAGCGGACGCGGCCGCCGAGGCCGAGGAGACCGAGACCGAGACTGACGCTGACGGACTCGAAGACGGCGACTTCGTCCGCGTCGCGTACACGATCCGAACGGCCGACGACGACCGCGTCATCGACACGACCGACAAGGAGACGGCCGAGGACGCCGAGATCGACGTCGACGAGTACGACTTCGAGCCCCGGATCATCGCGCTCGGTGCCGGCCACGTGTTCCCCTCCGTCGAGGAGGCGTTCATCGGCGGCGCCGTCGGCGACGAGGGAACGGTCGACGTCCCGGCCGACGACGCCTTCGGCGAGTACGATCCCGACGAGGTCGAGACCGTCAAGGCCGACAAGATCCCCGAGGACAGCCGCTACCCCGGCGCGCAGGTCCAGATCGACAATCAGCAGGGCCACCTCGAGACGATCATCGGCGGCCGCGCACGCGTCGACTTTAACCACCCGCTCGCCGGCGAGGACCTCGAGTACGAGTACGAGATCCTCGAAGCCATCGACGACCGCGAGGAGCAGGCCGCCGGCATGCTCGGGATGTACCTTCAGGAGGCGCCCGAGGTCCGCATCGAGACGGAGACCGAGGAGGAGGAGACCGTCACGGAGGACGAGGACGGCGAGGAGACCGTCGAGACTGAGGAGGTCGAGAAGGACATCCTCTACGTCACCGCGACGCAGGCGATGCAGATGAACCAGCAGTGGATGTTCCAGAAACAGCAGATCGCGCAGGACCTCATGGACCGCCTCGACCTCGACCGCGTCGTGATCGAGGAGGTCATCGAGGGCGGCGGCATGGGTGGCCTCGGCGGCATGATGGGCGGCATGGGCGGCGCCGGCGCCGGCGATGTCGACATCGAGGAGGCGCTCGAGGACGTCGACGTCGACGCCGACGAGATCGTCGACGAGATCGACGAGGAGTAACGGACCCCGTCGCTGCCGGGTTTCGCTTCTTCGAGACGCTGGTGCCTCGAGCGGCCGCGCTACGCCGCCACTCACTCCGGTGGCTCAGCCCGCAGCGTCAGGTCGACCGACGAACGGATCGCTTTTGCCCGACGCCGCGCCCACACCGGTATGGAGATCGAACGGGCACGCGAGGACGCGCTCGTCGCCGCGGTCGCGGGCGCGACGACCGTCGCGGTCGCGTTGTTGTCGAGCTTCACCGCCGTCGTCTCGGTTGCGACGCTCCCGACGCTGGCGCCGCTCGCCGTGTACGCGTCGTACCTCTTCTCGCGGAAGGGCGGGCCGTACGGAGCGTTCGACACCGCGCGAAACTGGGCGATCGCTTCGGCCGTCGTCGGCGCGCTGACACTTCTCGCGTCCGTCGTGTCGTAGCCGAATCAAGCGATCGGCCGCGTCAGGCGATGTCGCGGCTCGTGTCGACGGCGACCTCGTCGGTTAGTTTCAGCTTCAGCGGCTCCTCCAAGGCGGCGCCGCCGCGGAACTTGGCGACGACGAGCCGGTTCGCGATCTCGGTCCCGGTGACCGTCGTCCGGAGGTCGAACACGATGTCCGCGACCTGTTCCGTGATCCGGCGCGCCTGCGGGTCCTCCCCGCCGCGGAGCGCGTGGAGCAGCGCGACGCCGTCGGCGTCGTCGACCCGAGCGCGCACGCCGTCGAGGAACTCGGCGTACGCCGCCGGAGACGCGCCGCGCTCCAGCGGCTCCACGGAGTCGACGATCAGCGTTCCCTCTTCCGGGAGATCGGTCGTGAGCGACGCCGCCTCGTCGAGGTCGCCGACCTCGTCGGTGGCCTCCACCGTCGTCTCCCCGTCCCCGTCGCGGCTGAGCGCCGCCTCCACCGCCCCGGCCGATCGGACGGTCGTGAGGTAGCGGCACCTCCGAACGCGGGCGAACCGGTCCAAGATGAGCTCGGACTGGCTGTCGGGGTTCGCCTTCAACACGACGACGCTACCGCTCGGGAACCCCCCGCCGAACTGTCGGTCCAGCACCGAGACCCCGGTCGGAAGCGTCTCCATACGATCGCTGCCGCCCGTGGAGGTTTGGGTCTGTCGGTGGCGGCTCTCTCGACCGGTCTCGCCACCGAAATCCGCCGCCCCGGAGTCGGCCGCGTCCGTGATTCTCACGCGATCTGCCACCCGTCCGCCGCCGCCGTCTCGCCGAGTCGCCGAGCGAGTTCGTCGTACGCGCTCCGGACCGCGGGGTCGGACAGCGGCTCGGCTCCGCCGTCGGGAACCGCACCGAAGACGGGACAGCCGAGCAGCGTCGCAACCGAGTCCGGTACGCTCGCCTCGCCGACGGCGACCGCCCCCACCGGCGGGCAGTCGAGGCGGCGAGCGATCGCCGCCGTCTTCGCGGCGTCACGGAGCGCGGCGCGGCGGAGCGGCGTCGCGATCAGCGCGCGGTCCGCGGCCCGAAGCGGCGCGGCCGCGTCCGCCGACGCGCCCGCCGGGCAGTCGAGCAACACCGGCGCGCCGTCGGGCGTCGCGCCGTCGAGTGCCGCGAGCGCTCCGAACGCGTCGACCGATCGCGGCGCGTCCGGGGCGGCGAGAACGATCGGCTCGGAGCGGTCGGGACGGACCGGAACGGTCCCGCGGACCGCGTCGCGGACCGTCGTCTCGTCCTCTGGACTGCCAGGGAGATCGGGATCGGCCGGACCGCCGTCGGTCGCGGTCTCCGCTGCGAGCCGCGCGAGGTTCGGCAGATCCCAGTCGGCGTCGGCCGCGATGGTCCGCGCGCCGCGCCGCGAGAGTGCGCGCGCGAGCCCGAGGGTGGTCGTCGTCTTTCCGCTTCCGCCCTTGCCGCCGGCGACGGCTATCACGGGGGTGGTGCGTCGGTATTCGTCATAAGGAGCGGGCCGGTCGCCGGGGGTGCGGGCGTTCGGCTCGCCGGAACGACGGGCGTAGTCCGCGAGTCAGTCCTGACAGCAGCCGCCGGCTTCCCCGCCGAAGTCGACCGCGAGGGGCTCCGAGATGGCTTCGTTGATCGCTTCGAGGGTCTCGTTCAGCTCGTCTTGTGCGTCGAGGTACTCGCTCATCACCGGCATCGAGTGGAGCTCGTCCTGCGCCTCCTGAACGCGCTGAAGTTCGGCGTTCGTCGCCTGCCCGGTCTGGCGGGCCTGCATGAACTCCGCGCGAAGCTGCTCGAACTCGTCGATCGCCGCTTGTACCTCCTCGTCTCGCTGGACCGCGGCCCTCGTCTCCTCGAAGCGCTCGTACTCCGGGGTTTCGGCGATGCGTTCGCCGAGCTCTCGACCGAGGTCCTCGATGGAGACCTGTTCGACGCTCATGTTCTGACATCGTGGCCGAGCGGTTTGAACCTGCCGGAGCCGGGGCTCGGCGGCGACGTTTGGGGTTCGCTACGCCGTCCGAGACGCGACGAACTCGACGACGGCATCGAGCTCTTGCGGGCCGATGCCGTGGCCGCCCGGGAAGCTCCCGCTCGCGACCTCGGCGTCGAGAGTTTCGAACCGTTCGACGGCCGCGGTCGTCCGCGACTCGGGAATCACCCGGTCGCCGGCGCCGGCGCCGACGAAGACCGGCTTCCCCTCGATCCCGTCCGGGTCGAGGTCGGCGTGCGACTCCGCGAGGTACCCGTGGAGGGCGACGACCCACGCGTAGCGGTCAGGGTCCTCCAAGAGGAGCGAGAGGCTCGTTATCGCGCCCTGACTGAACCCGAGCAGCCCGAGCCGGTCGGCGTCGAGTCCGTAGGCGTCGACCGCGCGCTCGACGCTCTCACCGATCAGGTCGAGGCTCCGCCGGAAGTCGTCGGCGTCTGGTTGGCTGGACTCCAGCCCGCCCGCCGAGAGGTCCAGTTCGTACCACGTGTACCCGCCCTGAAGCGGGTCGGGAGCGCGAAGGCTGACGACGTGGAGGTCGTCGGGCAGTTCGGCCGCGACCGGGAGGAGGTCCTCCTCGTCGGCGCCGCGCCCGTGGAGGACGAAGACGGCGGGCGCGGGCTCGCCGCCGGACTCCTCGTCGGGGGCGACGTGAACGTGTTCGAGCGGAATCTCGGTCATCGGTGCGGGGTTAGCGAGGGCGGCTGTTAGGTCCGTCGACCGCGGCAGCGCGTCGGTTCGGCGGGCCGCTCGTCGTCTCAGGATCGGCCGACTTGGACGCCGAGTGCGACGCGTCGAGACGCCGTGACGACCCCGGCGCGGGGCGAGGGATTCCGACGATCACGAACGTCTGGGACGAAACTCGGGGTCGAACGCGCCGTTTAACCGTCCTGCCGCACAATCCGGTCGACATGAGCGGCTCCACCGAGGGCGACCTGACGAAGACAGGGATGGCCCTCAAGCACGACCGCGAGTGGGACTACGAGCTCGACCGAATCTTGGAGGCCATCGAGGAGCGCGACGCTTCGAAGGTCGGCTTACAGTTCCCCGAGGGGCTCAAGCGCCGCGGTCCGAAGGTCGCGGACGACCTCCGCGAGGTCGCACCCGACGACGTCACGTTCATGCTCTCGGGGCAGCCCTGCTACGGGGCCTGCGACCTCGACACGTACCTGATGCGGCGGACGGACGTGTTCGTTCACTTCGGCCACACGCCGATGAAGGAGTCCGACAGCATCGTTTACGTCCCGCTGTTCTCGAACGTCGACCCGTTCCCGATCATGGAGGACGCGCTGGAGGAGGAACTCGCGTCCCCCGAAGAGGACGCCGACGTGGGCCTCGTAACGACCGCCCAGCACATGAACCGGTTCGAGGAGATGACGGACTGGCTGGAGGAGCGCGGCTACGAGGTCCACACCCGCCGGGGCGACGACCGCCTCACGAAGGAGGGGCAGGTGCTCGGCTGTAACTACGCCTCCGCGGACATCGACGCCGAGCAGGTGCTGTACGTCGGCGGCGGGAAGTTCCACCCGGTCGGGCTGGCGATGGAGCACCCGGACAAGCGCGTCGTCATCGCGGACCCGGTCAACAACGCCGTCTCGGTCGCCGAACACGACCAGTTCCTCAAGCAGCGCTACGCCGCGGTCCACAAGGCGATGGACGCCGAGAAGTGGGGCGTCATCTTCTGTACGAAGATCGGGCAGGGCCGCTGGGAGAAGGCCCAAGAGATCGTCGACAACAACGACAACGCCTACCTGATCACGATGGACGAGGTGACGCCGGACCGCCTCCGGAACTTCGACATGGACGCGTTCGTCAACACCGGCTGCCCGCGGATCACGACCGACGACGGCCCGCGGTTCCACAAGCCGATGCTGACGCCGGGCGAGTACGAGGCCGCGATCGGGGAGAAGCCGCTCGACTCGATCGAGTTCGACACGTTCCACGACACCTGGTAGGGCGGCGCACGGGAGCAGGAGACGCTATTTTTTTTTTTCGGGTACCGTCCTCGGAGCGGAATCGCCGTCACGCTTCGTTCGGCGGATGTAAAAAGAGCCCGTCGACCACGAGGGCCCCGGCCGCGAGCGACGCGCCAGCGACGGGAACCGCGTTCCCCTGCGCGAGGAGCGACCCGACCGCGTACACGGCGCAGAACGCGAGCGGGATCGCGAGCAGGACGAGGTCGGCGCGGTCGAGGCCGTCGAGGACCGCCCCCTGTCCGCGGTGGCTCCCGCTCATTCCATGTACCCGAGGTCGCGGAGCTTCTGTGCGATCTGCTTCGCCTCCGCCTCGGAGACCCCGTCGTCCGACTCCATCTCCTGAACAACGACGTGTTTCACGAACTCCTTGACGGAGCCGAACGGTTCGTCTTCAATGTACTCCTCCACGTCCGCGACGAACTCCTTCCGCAGCGAAATCGTGGTGTACTCGCTCATTGGCAAACATCTCCCGCTCCGCCGACAAAAATTTAATTATATCTAATTAGGCCGTTCCGCGGCCCGACACGCTCGATCGGTGAGCGTTCGTCGAAGGGGCCGGCCTCGCGAGCGATCGGCTCGGCGAGCGCCGAGCGGCGAACGACCAACATTCGATGGAAGCGGGCCTGCCGGCGCGCGTCGGAACAACGTTTATCTGCCGAGCGGACGGGCGTTGAGGGTAAGGTTCTCCGTGATGTCCACACCCAGCGGTTCGATCACCGTCGTCCTCGCCGCGGGAACGCCCGACCGAGCCGCGGAGCTGAAGGACTCGCTTGAGCGCGCGGACGACCGCCTCGCCGTCGAGCCGGTCGCGGGGGCCGACGCGGCCGCGGAGATAATCGAGGACTCGCCCGTCGATTGTCTGGTCACGGTCGGCGACCCGGCGGAACCGACCGGCCTCTCCCTCGTTTCGACGGCCCGCGATCGGCACCCGGAGCTTCCGATCCTGGTTTGCCCCGACCAGACGCTCGACGCGCCCGCCGTGTCCGCGGCGTTCGACGCGGGCGCCACCGACGTCGCGAGGGCGTGTCCCGATTCGGACCGGACGCCCGTCCTCGTTCACCGGGTATCGAACGCCGTCGCGTCCGCCCGCGCCGTCGCGGAGGCGGAGCGGCAGCGCGACCGGTTCGAGGAGTTCGTCCAGGGCGTCTCTCACGACCTGCGGAGTCCGCTCAACGTCGCGCAGGGTCGGCTCGCGATGGCGCAAGCGGAGGGCGGCGGCGAACACGTCGACGACGCGGCGTCAGCGGTCGACCGGACGCTGGAACTGCTCTCCGACCTGTTGACGCTCGCGGAACAGGGCGAGCGGCCGGAAGACCTCGATCCGGTCGAACTGGCGGCCCTCGCCGACGAGTGTTGGGCGAACGTCGCGACCGGCGACGCCACGCTGACCGTCGACACCAACCGGCGTATCCTCGCCGACAGCGGGCGGCTGAAGCGGCTGTTGGAGAACCTGTTCCGGAACAGCGTGGAACACGGCGGCGACGACGTGGTCGTCGTTATCGGCGACATCTCCCCGATGTACACGACGACGCGCGCCGGCGTGGTCCTGCCGGCCGGGTTCTTCGTGGCGGACGACGGCCCGGGAATCTCGCCGGAAGCGCGCGACCGCGTGTTCGAGGTGGGGTACACGACGGGCGCGAACGGGACCGGCTTCGGACTGAACATCGTCAGCGAGGTCGCCAGGGCCCACGGGTGGGAGGTCACCGTCTCCGAGGGGGCGCGAGGCGGTGCCAGATTCGACGTGACCGGCGTCGAGTTCGACGACTGACCGGCTTCAGTCCGCACCCGCGGCCCGCTCGACGTACGTGACCGCCGCCGTTGGCGAGTCGACGGCCTCGACGCCGTCCACGTCGTGCGTGTCGATTCCGGCCACCGGACGGCCCTGCGCGAGTGCGAGCCCGATCTCGGAGAGCGTGCCCCCCGCCCCGTCGACCGCGACCGCGGCATCCCCGTTCATGACGACGAGGGCGTTACGCGCGTGGCCGAGCCCCGTCGCGATCGGCGTCGTGACGTGGGGGTTGGCGTCTCTCCGGTCGTCGGTCGGGAGGATCCCGATCGTCTCGCCGTCGGCCGCCCGGGCCCCGCGACAGACAGCCGCCATGACGCCGCCGAGGCCCCCGCAGACCACGGCGTGGCCCCGCTCGGCGAGCCGCTCGCCGAGGGCCTCCGCGACCGCCGCCGTCTCCGGACCGATCGTACTCCCGCCGATGACGCTGACGCGCATGGCCCGTCGGTGGGTCCGCGCCGGGTAAAATCGGTCGGTCGCGGCCGCGAGGGGCGTCGAGACGGGCTCCCCGCCGATTCTCGTCGTCGAGACGCCCACTGAAACCCTTATCCCTGCCGGCCGTGAATGAGGGCTATGACGTACGATACCGTCGTGTTCGACAACGACGGTGTCCTCGTGGGCCGCACGCGCTTCGACGTGCTCCGGGATGCGACCCGGAACGCGTTCGAGGAGTGCGGCGTCGAGGAGCCCGATCCGGACGACGTAGAGCAGATGACCATCGGTGCGACCCCCGGTAGCGTCGGCACCGTCTGTCAGACGTACGACCTCGACCCGGGGTCGTTCTGGCGGACGCGCGACGACGTGGTGTCGCGGGCCCAACAGCAGGAGGCCCGTCAGGGACGCAAGACGCCGTACGACGACCTCGACGAGCTCCAGGACCTCGATGTCCAGATGGGGATCGTCTCGTCGAACCAGCAGGCAACCGTCGACTTCCTCGTCGATCACTTCGACGGGTTCGACCGGATCGGCGCCGCGTACGGTCGCGAGCCGACGATCCACTCGCTCCAGCTCCGCAAGCCGAACCCCCACTACATCGAGCAGGCGCTCGGCGACCTCGACGCGGACAACGCCCTGTTCGTCGGCGACAACGAGTCCGACGTGCGCGCCGCCGAGAACGCCGGGATCGACTCCGCGTTTATCCGCCGTCCCCACCGCCGCGACTGGGAACTGAACGTCTGGCCGACGTGGGAGATCGACCGGCTCTCCGACCTCCACGACATCGTGGAGTGAGGCCGAGCCCCTTCCGAGCGTCCGCTTTCCGGCAGCAACGCGTCGACGACGACCGCGGGCCGCGTCCGGCGATGAAGCGTTTAAATCGCATGGTGCGTAACTCGCCTCCGTGACCGACTCGCCCCCGTGGGCCGACCTCTTCGGCCATCCCGAACCGTACCCCGAGCAGGCCGACGGCATCGACGCCGCCGTCGACGCCGCCGCGGACGGCGGCTTCCTCGCCCTCGAAGGCGCCTGCGGGACGGGGAAGACGATGCTCGCGCTCACCGCCGGGCTCGACCGCGTCCGCGACCCCGACTCCGACTTCGAGCGGGTCTTCGTCCTCACCAGCGTCAAACAGCAGCTGCGCCAGTTCGAGACGGATCTGCGGGCGGTTAACGAGAACCTCCCGAGCGACTACGACCCCGTCTCTGGTCTCACCCTCGTCGGGAAGGCCGACGTCTGTCCGTACGCCCGCGAGAACCGCGGCGGGGTCGACCGCGAGAACGTGTACGAGCGCTGCGAGGGGCTCCGCGAGCGGACCCGGAACCTCGTCGGCGACGGTGGCGCGACGACGACCGCGAACCTCGTGAGCGAGGCGCGGAGCCAGCAGGTGGGACTCATGGACTCGGGGTCGGCGGGACCCGCCGGCGGGACTGCCGCCGCCGACTCGGGCGCGCCCGACGCCGACTACCTCTCCGTCGACGGCGAGCCGACGCCGTATCGCCCCGACACGGAGGAGTACGACGACGTGGAGTTCTGCCCGTTCTACGCCGGCTTCCTCGACGACCTGCCGGAGGACGGCGAGCCCGCCGAGGCGGTCCCGTTCGACGTGACCGGGCTCGGCCACGTCGACGCCGACGAACTCGTCCGGCTCGCGGCGGGCCACGGCTCGTGTCCGCACTCGATCATGGGCGCGCTCGTCCCCGAGGTCGAGGTCGTCATCGGCAACTACTATCACGCGTTCGATCCGGTGACGACGGGGACGTTCACCGGCGCGCTCCTCGACGACTCGACGTTCGTCGTCTGCGATGAGGCGCACATGCTCGAACCGCGCGTCCGGGACCTCGTGAGCGACGCCGTCGCGGACGCGAGCCTCCGCGACGCCGAGAACGAGCTCACGCGCGTCGTTCAGCCCCTCTCGTTCGAGAGCGCGGGCGCCAAGTCGGACGACGCCGCCCTCGTCCGCGGCGAGCTGGAGGACGCGGACGTGACCGTCGAGGAGATCGAGGCGGTCCGAGAGTTCTACGCCGACCTCCGCGGCGAGCTCGACCGCCGCGTGACCGCGCACCTCGACCGCGAGCGCCCCGACTGGCGGGCGTCGATGCGCGACCTCGACGACGAGGAGATCCCGCTCCGCGACCCCGAGGAGCCGGGCGAAGACGCGATCACCGAGTGGGCCGACGGCGAGGGGTACGGCGAGCGCGTCTGGGCGCGCGCCGAGCAGGTCGGCGCGGTCGTCAAGCGCGTCCTCGACTCGCTCGAAGACGAGGACAAGCAGCGCGCCGCGCCCGGGGTCGGCCGCACCCTCAACGCCTGGTATCGCCAGGGACACACCGACTTCTTCCGCGCGATCGAGCTCGAACGCACGTTCGACGAGACGGAGCCGCCGGACTCGTGGCGGCGCGCGTACAACGCCCGCCTCGCGCTCCACAACTGCCTTCCGAGCGAACCGATCGGCGACCGGCTCGCCGAGTTCGGCGGCGGCGTCCTCATGAGCGCGACGCTGGAGCCGATGGACCTCTTCCGCGAGGTGACCGGACTCGATCACCTGGCCGAGCGCGGCCGCCCGGTCATCGAGCGGACGTACGGCCTCTCGTTCCCCGAGGAGAACCGCGCGAGCCTCGCGGTCGACGCGCCGAAGTTCACCCACCAGAACCGCGGCGCGCCGGGGGAGGAGAACCCGACGCGGCTCGCGCACCTCGACGCGACGGCCGCGGTCGCGCGCCGCGACGGGAACGTCCTCGTCGGCACCCCGAGCTACGCAGAGGCGACGTGGATGGCGGAGTCGCTCTCGGCGCGGCTCGACAAGCCTGTCCTCTTAGACGAGTCCTCCGGCGACCGAGAGACGGAGTCACTGAAGGACGACTTCTTCGCCGGCGACAGCAAGGTGCTGGTGACGAGCCTCCGCGGCACCCTCACGGAGGGCGTCGACTACCGCGGGGACCGGCTCTCGGCGGCCGTCGTCTGCGGCGTCCCGATCATCAACACGGCGCGACCGCAGACGCGGGCGGTAATCACCGCCTACGACTGCCGGTTCGAGTCCGGCTTCGAGACGGCCCTGACGGTGCCCGCCGTCAGAAAGGCGCGGCAGGCGGTCGGCCGCGTCATCCGCGGACCGGACGAGCGAGGCGTCCGCGTCCTCCTCGACGCCCGGTACGCCCGCGACTCGTGGAACGCGGTCAGGGAGTACCTGCCCGATCACGAGCGGGAGGAGTACCAGCCGGTGAGTCCGGACATGCTGGATGTCGCGCTCGACCGGTTCGAGTCGCGCCGGTAGCCGGTGACTAACAGCGCGTTCAATGCGAGTAGGCAGCGCGTTCAATGCGAGTAGGCAGCGCGTTCAATGCGAGTAGGCAGCGCGTAACTACGTCTCCGGGGAACGTGTGTCAACGTATGGAACCACCCTCTCCCGGCGAACTGTACCACGTCGTCTGTCGCGAGTGCCCCTTCGAACGGCTGATCGGAATCGCGGGAGACGCGGACGACTACGGCCGCAACCACGCCGCAGACACCGGTCATCGAGTGGTGATCGACCGGGTCGAGTGAGTTTCGGCTCGCCCGGTCCGACGGTTTCGAGCGGGCCCGGTCACCCCGGCCAAGGCGTTTGAACGACCCTCAGACGACGTTCGAGTCGATGTCGCGCGGGAAGTTCGTGAGTCGCTCCGTTCCCGACTCGGTGATCGCCACCGTGTCCGAGTGTCGGTAGCCGTACTCGTCGGTGTACAGCCCGGGCTCGATCGTGTACACGTGGCCGGGCGCCATCACGGCGTCATCGCTGTCGTAGCGCTCGCCCCAGCCGCGGTCGATGTACGGCGGCTCGTGGGCGCCGAGACCGATGTTGTGGCCGACGTGGTGTTGCGCTAGGTCCGTCACGCCCTGCTCCTCGAAGTACTCCCAGACGACCTCGTCGACCTCGGCGACCGGCACGCCGGGACCCAAGGCGTCGATCGCGAGCGTCTGCGCTTCCAGCATGAGCTCGAAGTAGTGCTCCTGTTCGTCGGTGTAATCGCCGACGAACATCGTCCGTTCTAACTCCGAGCGGTAGCCGTCGACGTTCGCGGTCGCGCCCGTAACGAGCACGTCGCCCTCGGAGAGCCGCTCGTTCGGGGTGTGCCCGTGCGGGAGCGCGGTCTCCTCGCCGGAGATGTAGCCCGCGTGGACCGGCCCGTCGCCGCGGACGCGGACGCTGTAGGCGTCGCCGAGCGCGTCGAGCATAGCGCGCGACGCCTCCGTGGACGCGCGCTGCGAGACGGTCGCCGGGTGCGCGCCCGGTTCGGAGTAGTCGGCGAGGTAGCGGTGGCCGAGGTTCGCCCACTTCGCGGACTCGCGAATCAGGTCGACCTCTGCGTCGGACTTCGCCCAGCGCATCCGGTCGACCCACGCTTGGGCCCTGACGTCGACCGAGTCGGAAAACGCGGGCCCCTCGTACCCCATCACGCCCGGCGGGCCGTCGGCGTCGGCGGCTATCGTCTCGGCGCCGAGGTCGCGCAGCATCTCGACGGCGACCGAGACGGGCTCGCCACCGGGATAGTCGAAGTAGTGGTGGACGGCGTCGATCCGCGGGTTGGGCTCGACGCGCTCGACCTCCAGCCTCGGGACGGTTATCTCGACGCGGTCGTCGGTGACCGCGAGGACGACCGGCCGCTCCGTCTGGATGTGGTGGAAGCCGGTGAGGTACTCTATCGCCGTCGCGCCGACCCACGTCGCGGCGTCGGCGTCGGTGTCGGCGAGCCGGTCTCGGACGGCGGCGAGCCGGTCGTCGAAGGCCGACTCGGGAAGTCGCGTGACCATGGCTCAGGGATGTGCGAACGCGCGCATAAAAAGTCGGGTAGCGGAACGCGAAGTACGGGCGTCTTCGGCGCCGGCTCAGCTCTCGCGGCGAGCGAAGGCGAGGTTGCCGGAGACGTTCTTGATGTAGGCGGTCACAGTCTCGCCCTCCTGCGCGCCGGGGACGAAGATGGTGTACTCGCCGCGCTCGGCGACCCCGTCGCCCTTGCGGCCGGTGCCGACGATCTCGAGCTCGTAGGTGTTGCCCGACTCGACGGCGTCCTCCTGGCGCTGGGTGTCGGAGGTGTTCTGCTTCGCCACCGGTCGGAAGGCCCCGCAGGCCTCACAGCGGAGCATCGGCGTCCGGTTCTCGGTCTCCAGTCGCGTGTCGGGGAGGCCGCACTCCGAGCAGGTGACGAACGACTCGATGTACGAGTCGATCGCGGCCTGGAAGTCGCGCTCGCGGAAGTTCCCGCTGTAGCGCGCGCGGCCGTCCTCGTACTGCCCGGCCGTCCCGAGCTCCTGCTGTATCTTCGAGTGGACGTGTTCGGGGTCGCGGCTCAGCGCGTCGGCGATCGCGGAGAGGTTCGTCAGTCGCGTGAACGCCCCGTCCTTCTGCGTTTCGGGGTCGGGTACCGACAGCCGCTCGTCGGAGCCGCCGAGGTCCGGCACCTCCTCCATCGCGCGGTCGAGGCTCGATTCGTAATCCATACGCGATGGAACGACAGCGCGACGGAAATCGCTTCCGGGTTCGGAGCGGCGGCCCGGAACGGACCCGGTACTAGGAGAGTGGCAGTCGGCCAGAAGTAGCGGGAGGTAGATTTGAACTACCGATCTCCGGGTTATGAGCCCGGCGGAATCTCCTGGCTATCCCATCCCGCTATCGTAGCACAATCGCGTGTGACTGTTAAGGGTTCTGATCCCGCCGCCGGTGTGCGATTCGTCCACGCGTCGATGGCGCGGAGACGCCCCCGCGCCGCCGCCCGAATCGACCGTCCACGCGGCCGGGTTATGCTTCCCTCGTCGTTCTCCGAGGGCGCTGCGACGGTCCTGATCCCCATCCGCAGCGCGGGGACAGCCGCGACGGCGAAGCCAAACGCCACCACCTCCGCGATCGGAACCGCGTCCCCCGCTGACCGCCGGCCCGGCGGACTCGTCGCCCGGTCCGCGCGACTTCGCGGGCGACTGACAAAAGGGTCCCGCGACCGCCCCTCCATTGCGTCGGCCGCAAACAATTTCACACATCATAGATAGTGATAGACGATGTACAAGCCGCTGTTGACGACGGACTTTCTGGACCGGGCGCGACGCCACTACGCCGACGAGGAGGCCGTCCTCGCGGTCGACGGGACGCGGTACACGTACGCCGAACTCGGCGACCGCGCCGACCGCTTCTCCGCCGCGCTTCAGGCGCGCGGGATCGAGAAGGGCGACCGGGTCGCGGTGTTGGACCCGAACACGCACTACCACTTGGAGGCCGCCTACGGCGCGATGCAGGTCGGGGCGATCCACGCCCCGCTGAACTACCGGCTTACGCCGGACGACTTCTCGTACATGCTCTCCGACGCCGGAGTCGACGCCATCTACGCCGACGCCGAGTACGCCCCGAACGTCGAGGCGATCCGCGACGAGGTGCCCACGGAGACGTTCCTCACGAACGACGCCGACGCGGTCGAAGGCGACTGGGAGTCGTTCGACGCGGCGCTCGACGACGCGGACCCGGACGCCTACGAACGGCCGGCAATGGACGAGGACGACGTGATCACGATCAACTACACCTCCGGCACCACCGGCGACCCGAAGGGCGTGTGTCGGACCCACCGGGCCGAGACGCTCCACGCGTACCTCATCTCCATCCATCAGGAAATAACGGACGACGACGTGTACCTCTGGACGCTACCGATGTTCCACGTCAACGGCTGGGGCCACATCTACGCGATCACCGGGGCCGGCGCTCGCCACGTCTGTACCCGCGGGGTCGACGTCGCCGAGACGTTCGACCGGATCCGGAGCGAGGACGTGTCGTACTTCTGTGCGGCGCCGACCGTCCTCAACATGCTCGGCGACCACCACGCCGAACACGGCGGCGCGACGGCCGGCGACAACGACGTGCGGGTCGCCACCGCGGGCGCGGCGCCGCCGGAGGCGACGATCCGCACTGTCGAGGAGGAGTTCGGCTGGGATCTCAAACACGTGTACGGCGCGACCGAGACGGGGCCGCTGATCACCACCTCCGACGCGAAGCGCCACTTCGAGGCGGACTCGGACGACCGCTTCGCCGTGAAGAAGACGCAGGGGATCGGCTACCTCGGCACCGACGTACGCGTCGTCGACGAGAACGGTGAGGACGTGGCCGCGGACGGCGAGACGATCGGCGAGATCGTCGTCCGCGGTAATCAAGTGATGGACCGCTACTGGAACAAGCCCGAGGCCACCGAGGAGGCGTTCTCCGAGCGGTTGGAGGGGTACTACCACATGGGCGATCTGGCCGTCGTCGACGAGGACGGGTTCGTCTCGATACAGGACCGCAAGAAGGACATCATCATCTCCGGCGGGGAGAACATCTCCTCGATCGAACTGGAGGACACACTCTTCGAGCACGACGTCGTCTCCGACGTGGCCGTGATCCCCGCGCCCGACGAGCGGTGGGGCGAGACCCCGAAGGCCTTCGTCGTCCCCGAGGGCGGCGACCCCGACGACGCGGGCGCGACGCCCGAGAAGCTGAAGACGTTCGTCCGCGAGCGCGTCGCGGACTACAAGACGCCGGGCGAGGTGGAGTTCGTCGCCGAACTCCCGACCACCGCGACCGGCAAGATCCAGAAGTACGAACTGCGCGAGCGCGAGTGGGACGAGGAGGACCGGATGGTCGGCGAGGGATAACCGGCGCCTCTCCCGCGGTCGTACGAGAAAAGAAACCGTTCAGACCTCTTCGACGCCTTTTGGCTCTGCTTCGTCGGCGTCGTCCGCTTCGCCGGTCTCCGCCTCGGCGCCGCCGGAGTCGCCCAGTCGGTCCGTGTCGATGCTGACGCCCGGAGGAGTCACCACGAGGAAGCCGCGGAAGTGCATCAGCTCGCCGTCCATCTCCTTCACGTCGCGCGCGAAGGGGGCGGCGAGCTCGTTGAGGTCGCCCTCGATCGACAGCACCAGCGTGTTCCCGTAGTCGACGCTGCGGACCCACTCCTCCGGGTCGGTCGTGCCGTCCAGCACGCCGAGGACGACGTCGCCGGTCGCCGCGAACGCCTCGTCCATCTTCTCCTCGGCGTCCCGCAGGTCGAGGTCCCAGTCGCTCATACGTGGTCGTCGACAGGCGGCGGCAAAAACGTTCGGACGCGCGCCGCGTCTCCGCTCCGAGCCGCCGTCCGGTCGCGGAGTGGTTAAGTACGCACCGACCCCAGCGATAGGCATGGAACGTACGCGGCGGTCCCTGCTCGCGGCCGGGGCCACGGCCGGCGTCGTCGGTGTCGCCGGCTGTCTCGGCGGCGGAGGCGGCGACGGAAACGGCGGCGAACTCAGCCTCGACACGGGGTCGTACGACTGCTCGCTCTCTGAGCCGACGGACCCCAACCTCGACTACCGGCCGACGCTCGGGGACCCGGACGCGGACGTGGTCGTCCGGGCGTTCGAGGACTTCACCTGCGGGCACTGCGCGACGTACAACCTCGACCACTTCCCGACGATCCGCGAGGAGTACGTCGGCCCCGGACGGGTCCGCTACGAGCACTGGGATTTCCCGATCCCGGTCAACGAGCGGTGGGCTGTCCCGGTCGCCAGCGCGGCCCGCGGGGTCGGGGTCCGTCACGACGACGAGGCGTTCTTCGAGTTCGCGAAGGCGGCCTACGAGTCGCAGGGGAACTACAGCGGCGAGGCGCTCGGGGCCGCCGCCGAGACCGCCGGCGCGGACCCTTGTGCGGTGTTGTCCGACGCGGAGTTCTCCACGTACGAGGCGGCTACGCAGGACGACAGGTCGGAGGGCTCGTCGATGGGCGTCGAGGGGACGCCGACGATCTTCGTGAACGGCGAGCCGGTAGAGGGCGGGTACGCCGCCGAGACGGTCGCCGCGGCGATCGACGCCGAACTCTGAGGCGCGTGACGGCCCCGGCCGGACCCGAGTCGTGAGGGGACTCTCCGGCCGATACTCTGCGGAGCGTCGGTCTTTTGCCCGTTCGTCCCGTCGTACCCGCAGATGAGCGACGGCGATTCCTCCGCCGCGACCGCGGCCGGCGGCGACCGCCCGGCCGAGATCGACACCGCCGGAGCTGCGGCCGACGCGACCGACCGCCGCCGGCTCGGCGCGGTCGTCCTCGCGGTGCTGATCTCGCAGGTCCTCCTCTACCCGGGCGTGCCGGACCTCGTGGTCGCGCTCGGCGCCCCGGCCGGCATCGACGCCGGGATGTGGTTCCTCGTCGCGGAGTTCGGCGCGTTCGTGACGTTCGCGGTCGTCTGGGGCGCGCTTTCGGACGCGCTCGGGACGCGAGTTCCGCTGATCGTCACCGGCGCGCTCGGCGGCGCGGCCTCCTACGTCGCGCTCGCGTCGCTGCCGGGACTCGGGCTCGGCTTCGGGGCCGCGCTCCTCGTCAGGGTCGTCGGGGGCGCCCTCACTATCGGCGCGTTCTCGCTGTCGATCACGCTGTTGATGGATCTTCGCGGCGGCAACGGCCGGAACATGGGGACCGCCGGGTTCGCCATCGGCCTCGGTGCCGCGGTCGGCTCCGTCGTCGGCGGTTCGCTCGCTGGCCTCGGCGCGCTGTACCCGGTGTACGCCGGGGCGGTCGTGCTGGCGGCGGCGGGGCTGTTGGCGGCGACGGTCGACGACCGAAGGAGGACCGCGGCCGCGAACAACTTGGGGGCGAGCGACTCGGAGGCGAGCGACTCGGCGAGTGAGACCGACGGGGGCGGCTTCCGGGACGTGCTCGCCCGCGCCCGGACGACGCCCGGCCTCCTCGTCCCGCTTGCGTTCGGCTTCGTCGACCGACTGACGGCGGGCTTTTTCGCTTTGGTCGGCGTCTACTACTTCCAGGACCCGGCGACGTTCGGGCTGTCAGCGGCCGGCGCGGGCGCGACCCTCGCGCTCTTCTTCGTCCCGTTCGCGCTCCTCCAGTCGCCGCTCGGCGCGCTCTCGGACCGGATCGGCCGCTTCCTCCCCGTGGTGGCCGGGTCGCTCGCGTACGGCGTCGCGACGGTCGGCGTCGGCGTCGCGCCTGCGTACCCAATCGCCGCGGCGCTGATGGTCCTCGTCGGCGTCTGCGGCGCCCTGATGGCCCCCGCGACGATGGCCCTCGTCACCGACCTCGTCGAACCGGAGGTGCGGGGCGCGGCGATGGGGCTGTTCAACGTGTTCGGCTCGCTCGGCTTCCTCGCCGGTTTCCTCGTTGGCGGGAGCGCCACGGGCGCGTTCGGGTACACGCCCGCGTTCCTCGCGGTCGGCGGACTGGAACTGGCCATCGCGCTCGCGCTGCTCCCGGCGGTCCGGTCTCTCTCGCCCGGCGCGGGCGTGATCGGTCGACTCGGCGCGGAGGGGTGAGACCGACGCCCCCGGCCCGGAGCGTCGCGTCGGGAGTCCTGCCGAGTCGGATCCCACCGCGCCCCAATCTCCGTCGCGTCCGAGCTTCCGTCGCGTCTAAGCCTCCGGCGCGTCCGATCCCTCGCCCGCTTCGAGGCGAGTCCTTTTAACGGGCGCGTCACCTCCGTTCGCGTAACCGATGGACCTCCTCGTGGTCGGCGCCGGCGAGATCGGTCGCTGGGTCGCCGACACCGTCTCGGCCGACGCCGCGCCGGTCGACGCGACCGTCGCGTTCGCCGACCGCGACCCGGCCGTCGCGGCCGACGCCGCCGCGGACCGCGACGCGAGAGCGGTCGCCGCCGACGGGGACACCGCCCACGACGCCGTCTGCCTCGCGGTGCCGATGTCGGCGGTCCCCGCGGCGGTCGAGGCGTACGCGCCCCGCGCGGAGCGGGCGATCGTCGACGTCTCCGGCGAGATGACCGACGCGCTCGCGGCCATGCGCGAGCACGCCCCCGGCCTCGAACGCGCGAGCTACCACCCGCTGTTTGCCCCGCCGCGCGTTCCGGGGAACGTCGCGGTCGTCGTCGACGAGGGCGGCCCGACGGTCGACGGGCTCACCGACTCGGTCCAGGCGGGGGGCAACGACGTGTTCGAGACGACCGCGGACGAACACGATGCGGCGATGGAGACGGTCCAAGCAGGCGCGCACGCCGCGGTGCTCGCGTGGCGGCTCGCCGCGGACCCGGTCCGCGAGGAGTTCCACACGCCGGTGTCGGCCGCGCTGGAGGAGGTCGCCGACACGGTCACCGAGGGCTCGCCCGCGGTGTACGCGGAGATTCAGCGCGCCTTCGACGGCGCGGACGGGGTGGCCGACGCCGCGGCAGAGATCGCGGCGGCCGACGACGAGGCGTTCGCCGCCCTCTACGAGCGCGCCCGCGGCGACCGCGAGGGGCGAGACCGGCTGGAGTGAGCCGACGCGAAGCAGACGAGAAACCATGATCGACAGAACCGCGGTCCGGAACAACGCGAACTACCTGCGCAACGTCAGACCGATCGACCCCGAGGAGATCGCCGAGTACATCGAGGGGACGCCGCACCCGGCGGTCGTCCGCGAGACGCTCCGCGAGGAGGCGTTCGACCTCCGGCTCCGCGAGCGCGAAGACGGGGCGTTCGTCCCCGTCGAGGAGTCGCCCGTCGACCCACCGGGCTGGGCCCCGGAGGCGCTTCCGGAGGCGTACGCGTTCGCGGTTGAGGACCTGCTCGTCCGCGAGTACGGCGCCAACTGGCACCGCGGCGAGTCCGGCGACGAGCTCCGCGAGCGGGTCCGCCAGCTGAAGACGGACTACCTCTACGAGAACGAGGTCGAGTACGACCGCGTCGCGGCGCTCGGCTACGCGATCTACCACCTCCCCGCGTACTACGCCACGGTCGGCCACGTCCTCGACGACCTGACCGAGAACGGCCTGCTCGACCGGACGCTCCGCGTCCTCGACGTGGGAGCCGGCGTGGGCGGCCCCGCGCTCGGCCTCCACGACTACCTCCCCGACGACGCGATCGTCGAGTACCACGCCGTCGAGCCGAGCGCCGCGACCGACGTGCTCGACCGGCTCTTGGAGGAGACCGGCCGCAACTTCCGGACGACGCTCCACGAGGCGACGGCCGAGGCGTTCCTCGGTCTCGACGAGGGCGAATCGCCCGCCGCAGCGACCGACGACCCCTTCGACATCGTGATATTCGGTAACGTGCTCTCGGAGCTCGCCGACCCGGTCACGGTCGCCGACGCCGCCCTCGACGCGCTCGCGCCCGACGGGAGCCTCGTGGCGTTCGCGCCCGCCGATCGGAACACCGCGGTCGGGCTCCGGCGGGTCGAACGCGCGCTCGTCGCGGGCGACGGGGACGGCGCCGGCCCGGGACGCGACGCCGAAATGTACTCGCCGGCGCTCCGACTGTGGCCCGACGCGGTCCCGAGCGATCCGGGGTGGTCGTTCGACGTGGCCCCGGACCTCGCGGTCCCTCCCTTCCAGCGCCGGCTCGACGAGGCGACGGCGCGCGGCGAGACCGACGAGCCGGGCGAGTTCGTCAACGTCGATGTCCAGTTCGCTTACTCGATACTCCGCCCCGACGGGCGGCGACGGGTCGACATCGAGGCGAGCGCGGAGCGGTGCGCGCGCATGGCCGAGTCCGAGCGCCACGTCACCGACCGGGTGAACCTGCTCGCGGTGAAGCTGAGCCACGACCTGAGCGAGGGGGACAACGCGCTCTACCGTGCCGGCGACGGCTCGCAGGCGACCGACCACTACCTCGTCTGTACCCGCGAGACCGCGCTGAACCGCGACCTCCGCGAGGCCGACTACGGGTCGGTGGTCTTCGTCGAGAACGGGCTCGTCCTCTGGAACGAGGACGAGGGCGCGTACAACGTCGTCGTCGACGACGAGACGGTGGTCGACCTCGTCGCGCCCTGAGCGGTCGCGGGCGCCGGGTCCGACGAGCCGGACCGCTCCGGCTCAGCCGTTGGCGTACGGTTCAGTCGCTGGCCACCGGTTCGATCAGGTCGGGCGCGTCGACGCTCGGCGAGTTCACCCGCGTCGACACCGGGTGCGCGGTGAGGTCGTCGCTCGGGTACGGGTCGAGCAGCGCTGCGGCCTCGTCGGGGCCCTCGTGGAGCCACGTCTCCTCCTCGCCCGCGTCGGGGTCGAGTATCACCGCCATCCGGTGGTGGAGGTCAGCCACGAGGTCGTTCGGCTCGGTGGTGACGATCGAGAACGTCTCGACCGCGTCCGGTTCGTCGCCCGTCTCGCCGCCCTCAGCCCCGCCGCCGAATGCGCCGAGCCCCGTTTGGGTCGTCTCCGGCGTCGGCGGCTCCCACCGCTCGTAGATCCCCGCCATCGCGAACGGGCGGTCGTCGTCGAACGCGACGCGGTAGGGGGTCTTCCCGCCGCCGCGGTCGCCGCCGACCCACTCGTAGAAGCCGTCGGCGGGGACGAGACAGCGCCGGCGCTCGAAGGCGTCGGCGAAGCTCCGCTTCTCCCGCACGGTCTCCGCGCGGGCGTTGATGAGGTCGAACGACTCGTCCGCCCACGACGGGGTCAGCCCCCACTCCATCCGGGTCGTCTTGCCGGGATCCCGGTCCGCGATCACCGGTAGCGACTGCCCGGGCGCGCAGTTGTAGCTCGGCTCACGGTCGCCGAAGTCGGCGTCGAACCGCGCTTCGAGGTCGGCGGTGGGGGTGAAGAGGGTGTAGCGGCCGCACATATCGTCGCGTTGGAGCGGGAGCTACTTAGTCCCGCGACGACCGCCCCGGCTCCGGGAGCAGGTCCCACCGGTCGGCGATGATCCCGTCGACGCCGGCTCCGAGGAGCCGCTCGACCTCGTCGCGGTCTGTCGCGGTCCACGCGTTCACCCGCAGCCCGGCCTCGTGTACCGCATCGACGAACCCCGGCTCGGTCGCGACGTCGATCGGGGGGTGGACCGCGACGCAGCCGAGGTCGGTCGCCGCCTCGACCGCGCGCTCGGCGTCCCCGCCCGCGACGAGCAGCGCGCGCGCAGTCTCGGGGTCGCGGTCCCGCAGCGCCGCGAGCGCCTGAGGGTGAAACGACGAGAACAGTATTTCGTTCGCCGCCCGCCGGGCCGCGTCGAGTGCGTCGCCCGCGACGGCCGGCTCTTTGACCTCGACGTTGACGGTGAGGTCGTCGGGCGCGGCGTCGAGCACGCCGTCGAGCCGCGGGATCGACTCCTCGGAGCCGAGGACCGTCAGTTCGCGGAGTTCGCTCCAGTTGGCATCCGCGACGGGTCCGGACGCGTCGGTCAGTCGGCCGAGATCCGCGTCGTGGACGACGACGAGTTCGCCGCTCGCACACCGTCGCACGTCGAGCTCGACGGCGTCGACGCGCGGTGACGCGCGCTCGATCGCTCCGACCGTGTTCTCCGGGTACTGGTCGGCGCAGGCGCGATGCCCGATCAGCGTGACATCGTCTGGGTCTGTCCGTGTCATCGCGGCGCTCGCGCCTCGCCCTCCCGTCGGTTCGCTCGCTCGATCACGCACGGCCCTCGGGCCCGGACCGTGTTAGCTCTTCGTCGGTCGGGGCCGCCCGCCCGCTCCCGTCGGCTTTTTAGCTACGCGTCGCGCCGGAACGGACATGCGCATCGAGAACAGCTTCATCCCCGTCGAGGGGGTGGGCGAGACGACCGAACGACGCCTCTGGGGGCGGGGCGTCACCACGTGGGAGGCGTTCGACCCCGGGGTCGACGTCGCGGGCGTCGGGACGACGACCGCGGACCGGATCGAGTCGTTCATCGCGGAGGCGCTGACGCGGCTCGACGACGGCGACGCGGCCTACTTCGACCGCGAGTTCCCCTCCGGCGAGCGCTGGCGGCTCTACGAGAACTTCCGCGAGGAGACCTGCTTCTTCGACATCGAGACCACCGGCCTCGACGAGCGCCGCGACCGCGTGACGACGGTCAGCTTCCATCAGGGCGGCGAGACGACGACGCTCGTCGCGGGCGAGGACCTCACCGCGCGCCGGCTCCGGGAGCAGTTCGCGGACTCGAGCCTGCTCGCGACGCTCAACGGCGCGCGCTTCGACGTCCCCTTCCTCGAAACATCCTTCGACGTCGAAATCGACACGCCCCACCTCGACCTGATGTACCCGGCCAAGCGGATCGGCCTCTCGGGCGGGCTGAAACCGATCGAGAAGGAACTCGGGATCGACCGCGAGCGCCCGGATATCTCCGGCCGCGACGCGGTGCGCCTCTGGCGTGAGTACGAGCGCGGCGACGAGGAAGCGCTGGAGACGCTCGTCTCGTACAACCGCGAGGACACCGTGAACCTCCGGGCGCTCGCAGACGCGGTCTGTGAGGCCCTCGACGATGAAGTGTTCGTCGCCGCCCCGGACGGAGACGGCGACTGAGAGGGATCCGATAGCTCGGCGGGTATGGACCGATCGAGTGGCCGTCGCCGAGGCCGTTACCGACGCAGGACGGTGCCGCTGGATCCGACGACGACCGCGTCGCCGTCGACGTCGACCGCGTTCAGGTTCTCGCCGGTCGGCGTGTCGAGGACGATCCGGTCGTCGGCGGTCGACTCCTGAACCACCCCGCCGCTGCCGACGACGTAGCCGGCCTCGCCGTCGGTCTCGACGTCGACGAGGTCGGCGTCGCCGAGGGCGTCGGGCGTCCAGTTCGCGCCGTCGTACGTCAGGAGCGTCCCGTTGCCGCCGGAGACGGCGACGTCGTCGGGGGCGTCGCTGTCGAGGCCGTAGAACGTCACGTTCGCGTCCTCGATGCCGATCGCGTTCCACGTGACGCCGTCGTCGGTGCCGAACACGCGCCCGTTCGTATCGATCGCGTGTCCGCTTCGGGGGGCGTGGAAGTCGATCGCGGGGAGCGCCGAGCCGCTCCCGGGCGTGACGTAGTCCCACGTCCCCGTCGCGCCGTTCTCGAAGCTGTAGTAGATCTTCCCCGAGTCGCCGGCGACGTACACGTTCGCCTCGCCGGCGGCGCCGGTGACCGCGACGTCGTTGTAGTTGTTCGTGTTGTCCATCGGCGCGGAGCGGTCAACGAGCGTGTCCGTCGCGGGGATGTACTCGCCGATGGCGCCGCTCGCGCCGACGAACCAGACGCGCTCGCCGTCGTCGGTGACCGACGCGCCGTAGAGGTTGTTCCCGTTTCCGGTCGGGCCGCCGTCGCGGAGCGTTAGCCAACCCTCCTCGGCGGGCGCGGTGAGCACGCCGCCGCCCCCGACCGCGAAGCGACCGGCGTTCGCCGACACCACGTCGTGAAGCGTGCTGTCCGTCTCGGTCGCCTCGACGGTCCAGTCCCTCTCCGCGGCCGCGGCTACGCTTGTCACGCTTCCCGATGCGACGATCGCGCCCAGCCCCGCCAGCGTCGCGCGGCGGGTCGCCGTCAGTGATCGGCTCATGTCGCACTCGGCCGTTTCGGCGGCCGTTGTAAGTGCCTTGTGTCCGTTCAGACAATTTGTGAAATTAAAACGGCTAAAATCGGGTTAAACGTCCGCCGAACTGGCGGCTCATCTGCGTTAATGTATCTCCTGAGGCTTCGATACAGCTGTTCTGGGATCGGCGGGTACTGGCCGAAGACGTTCTCTCCCGGTCAGGAGTCGTCCTCTGATTCGACCGCCTCCGTCGCCGCCCCGGCGTCGGCGGTCACCGCTGCGGTCCCCTCGGCGTCGGACTCGCCGTCTGTCTCGGGGGCGTCATCCTCGCGCGCGGACTCCGTCGTCTCGTTCTCGGTCCCGTCGCCCGGATCGGCGTCGTCATCTCCGACTCCGTCCGACTCCTCACTGTCGACTCCGTCCGACTCCTCACTGTCGACTCCGTCCGGCTCCTCGCTGTCGACTCCGTCTGACCCTCCGGCTTCGGCTCCTCCCCCTTCCTCGACTTCGTCCGCCTCGGTCTCGGGGCCCGTCCGCTGTACCAACTTCATCTCGCCGCGCGCCCGGAGCGTGCCCTGTATCTCCGCGCCGTCGTACACCACGAGGTCGCCGGCGGAGACGTCGCCGAGGACGCGCGCGCCGGCCTCGACGGTCACGGTTCCGCCCCGGGTTGTCACGTCGCCGTGAATGACCGTCTCCGCGCCCACGGTGATGTCTTCGCGGGCGCGCAGCGAGCCGAACACCTCGTTGCGCTCCCCGACGCGGATCGACGCCGCGCGGAGGTTGCCGTGGAGCCGGCAGTCGTCGCCCACGGTCGCCGGCGTCGACACGCGCCACGCGTCGTCGGCGATCTCGGCGCTCCGCGGGATCAAGAGTGGGTCGCGGACGTCGTCGCCGTCGGCGAGCGCCTCGGCAAGTTCGTCGGCCGCGTCGGTCTCGCCGACGCGCAGCAGCTGCGAGAGGACGATGAAGTAGAAGACGATCGTCGGCACCGGGTTGCGGATGACGATCCAGCCGTTGGCCTCGAACCCCTCCTCGATCGTCACGTCGTCACCGATGTCGAGGTCGCCCGACACCATCAGGCGCCCGGTGACGGTGACCCGCTCGCCGAGGTACGCGTCCTCGCCGACCAACACGTTGCCGTCGACGGAACACCAGGTGTCGAGCCGGCAGTCTCCCTCGGCCTCGATGTCGTCGCCGACGCTGACGCGCTCGCCGATTGCGACGTTGCGGCCGCGGACGCCGAGCTCGACGGTCGACTGGCCGCCCACGAGCACGTCGCCGTCGACGACGACGTCGTGCTCCTCGACGGTCGTCCCCGAGGGGACCGCGAGCTCCTCTATCGGGCCGCCTCCTCGCAGCGACACACCGGGAGCAGTCGCCCCGCGCGTATAAACGGTACGGGGCGTCGGACGAACGTCGGACGCGAGTGAATCGCTCTCGCACGGGATCGCGGTCGCGGTGCTTTTCAGTGCGCCGCCAAACGGACAGGTATGGGATTCGGATCGTACGACGAGAGCGAACAGAAGGACCAGGACGTCGATACCGACGAGGACGACGCGGTGAACGTCCACGAGAACGACCACGACGGTGAGGTCTCCATCGAGGGCGACGCCGACACCGACGACCTCGTCGGCCGCCTCTCCGAGATGCGCGACGAGGACGACGACTGAACTGCCCCTCTCCTGTCACGCTTCGACGCGACTCGGCGCCGACCGGCCGTGGCCCATGTGCGTACAGTTCGCACACCCGATTCGGATTTATCTGTTTCCGCGGCGTGTGTTACTCTATGCCACGGAGGCACAAACTATCGAACCGATCTAGCCGTTCGACGCGGAGCAACCGCCGGAAACGGACGCGCGGTCCCGATCGGCTCGCCGCCGCCGACTCGGAAGATAGCGACGGCGAGGACGCGAACGCCGATTCCACTTCGGCCGCGACGGTCGCGCTCGCTCGCCGCCTCTGCGCGAACGGGAACGAACAGGCCTGCGAGACGCTCGAACGACTCTGCGAGTCCGGCCACGACACCGCCTGTAACGCGATCTGACCCGGACCCACGGCCGACTCGCCGCGGGCAGGTCTCGTGATACACCTCGAAACCGCCGACTCCCTGTGTTCGTGCCGCTTATCCCCTCTCGTCGAGTATCTGAGCGCATGCGTACCGAACTGACGTTCACCGACCGCGGGGTCGACGTCGTCTACGAGGGGACCGAGTTCGAACTGGAGAAGACGCTGATCGAGGAGGCCACCGGGAAGTCGTACCGGGACGTCACCGACCACGAGGTCCTGACGATCGTCGCCGAGGACCCGGAACTCGACGGCGAGCCGGTCCGGATCGGCGACGTGTTGTGACTCCTCCCACGACTACACTCCTGTCTCTTACCCACAAGTTCACCGAGTCCCAAACAGACGTTTCAGACGCTGTCGAACCAAATCTATTCTCGAGAGATCGAGGTGAGGAGCGATTCGGACGGTGATATCGGCAGTGGGGGGTTGTTGAATGTGGTAAACGAGATCAGCAAAATCGTCCCATGGAAGTGTTAAGTCTGTAGATATCGAGGTTTCAACCGGATTTATTGACTTCGACAACGACTCGATTTGTGGGTAAGAGACAGGACTACACTCGTGGGCTTTCATCACTGAGGGGTAGGTCCACGTCTTCGGGAGTTCGCAGGTTCCATCTCACCGCTGGTTCCTTCGAGTATGACCTGCCTTGCGGGCTGGGCCACGACAGCCCCCGCCGTCGATAGCGGGCTCGTGATCTCCTTACCGACGGCCCGCTGCCCGATATTTGACGCAATTCTCGCGAGGGAGGGGTCTCGCGCCGGTTAGTAGAGTAAGAAATATATAACGTTAGATCAAATTTACATCTAGAGGTGACCACTCCATGCGACCTCAGACG
The DNA here is from genome assembly GCF_002135045.1 of Halorubrum sp. SD683. Lineage (NCBI taxonomy): Archaea > Methanobacteriati > Methanobacteriota > Halobacteria > Halobacteriales > Haloferacaceae > Halorubrum > Halorubrum sp. SD683. The sequence continues at coordinate 8,356 of NZ_NEWJ01000004.1, read as the reverse complement.
CGATACCGCATCGGACGAGCCGTTCACATGCTCGTGACGGTACTGACCCTCAACCTCGGACTGGCCCGCGAATCGGCCCCGCTCATCGCGGGCGGCGCGGTGCTGTTCGTCGCGTTCTTCCCGGTCAGCCGGACGCTCGCCGACCGCGTCGGTCACACGCCGATCGACGAGCGCACCCGCGAGATCACGCGGACCGCCGCGAGCCGCGCCGTGATGCTGCTGTTCGGGGCCGCGCTCGCCGTCTTCCTCCTCGGGTCCGCTCTGGAGGCGACGGGCGGACTCGCCGGCGTCGCGGCGACCGCCTACGCGCAGGCCCGCGTCGTGGTGGTGTGGGCCGCCGTCGCGATCTGCGTCTCCTCCGTCGCCCACGGCACGCGGGCTTGGGTCCGACGGCGGGGCGTGGAGGCGTAACCGTGGAGTTCGAGACGCGTATCCGGGAGCTCCGCGAAGAAGCGGGGTTGACGCAGGCCGAACTCGCCGACCGCGTCGACGTGACCCGGCAGACGGTCCTCTACGTCGAGAAGGGTGAGTACAACCCCTCCCTGGAGCTCGCGTGGCGGATCGCGCGAGAGTTCGACGCCCGAATCGAGGAGGTGTTCGAGCTACCCGATCGACCGCGGCCGTGAGCGGTCTCGGCGGTCCTCCACCGCAGCCACGCCGCTCACTCCGCGGCGACGAGCTTGTACCCGCCGCCGTCGGTGTCTCCCCCCTCCGGGTCGGGAGCGCGCTCGGCGTAGTAAATCTCCCCGTCGACGACGCGGGGGGCGCTGGTGATCCAGCCGTCGTGGTCGACGCGCCACACCTCGTCACCGGAGTCGGCCTCCAGCGCGTAGAGCGTGCCGTCCTTCGACCCCGTCAGCACGCGGTCGCCGGCGACCGTCGCGCAGCCGGTGAGCGGGCGGCCGGTCCGGAAGCGCCACTCCACGTCCCCCGTCGCCGCGTCGAGCGCGTACAGGTGGTCGTCGTGACTGCCCATGTACACCACGTCGCGCTCGGGGTCGATTGCGGGCCCCGTCATCGAGAGGTCGCCCGTCTCGAAGCGCCAGTCCTCCTCGCCCGTCTCCAGGTCCACGCGGTACACGTTGAAGTCCCACGAGCCGAAGAAGGCGGCGCCGTCGTACGTCGCGATCGGGCCCTTGATCTCGCCGTCGTTGGACGCGGGCGGGTCGGTCGCGAAGCGCCACTGGAACTCCAGCTCCGGGAAGCTCCAACAGTAGCAGTAGCCGTCGTTCGACCCGCACACCATCCGGCCGGCGGCGAGCGAGACCGCGGGCGAGGAGTGGGGGTGGTCGGTGGGACGGTGGTCGGGCTCCTCCCACGTCACGTCGCCCGTCGCCGCGTCGACCGCGAACAGCCGCCCTTCGGGGTTTGGAAACTCGACCGAGACGTACAGCTCCCCGTCGAGGTACAGCGGGCTCGACCCGATCGAGCCGCCGAGGTCGGTCGACCACTTCAGGTCGCCGGAGTCGAGCGCGAACGCGTAGAGGACGCCGTCGTACGCGCCTACGTAGGCGTGACCGTCTGCGACCGCGGGCGTCCCGTGGATCCCGCGCCCTCCCGCGTCGGTCTCGCCGCACCAGCGAACGTCCCCGTCGGTCGTTATCGCGAGGAGGTCCCCCGTGTCGCCCGGGAGGACGACGCCGCCGTCCGGGGTCGGCACCGCGCTCGCCTTCGCCGCGCTGTGGTCGCCGGTGTTGACCGCCGGGATCCGCCACGCCTCTTCGACCGCGTCGGGCACCGTCTCGTCCGGGTAGTACCCCCACCGCTCCAGCGAGCCGCGGAACTGCGCCACGCCCGGAGGTATCGTCTGTCGCGTCGCGTCCCCCGCGCCGGGGTCTACGTCCGGGGCCTCGCGGGGCTCGTCCACGGGCGGGTTGTCGAGCGAGGCACAGCCGGCCGCGGCGGTGGTCGTCGCTGCGCCGACCGCGGCGAGCCACTCGCGTCGGGAGCGGGCGTCGGTCATCGGGCTAGCCCTCGGGTCGGTGTCGCTTTAGTGTGGCGGCCCCGTCGGCGGCGAGCGCGTCGATGGCGCGCGTCCGACCGGACGACTTTTTCCGACGGTGGCCGAAGCGAGGGTATGGACCTCGGATTCGATCTCGGCGCGAACGTCCCGTCTGGCGTGTTCACGCTTCACGCCGTCATCGCCGTCGTGTTCCTAGGACTGGCGGGCCTGAACGGGGCGAACGGCGAGGCGATCGGACTGGCGATCTACCTCGCGATGGCGGGCATGATCGCGCTCGTCGGCTTGCTCGCCGGGCGGATCGTGGCTCGCCGCTGACCGGAACTTTGCCGACGCTTCGCGAGACGCGGTCGATACCCGTCGAAGCCGTCTCGACCGATCACTCCCGTCGGCCTCGGTGAGCGCGATCCGCCGTCGCGGACAGGCACCACGGCGCCCACAAGAGGGGGCGAGAAGCTCTCGAACCCGTTCGTCGACGCGTAGGGATCCAGACACAACGTCCCCGATACGTATCGCGACTACGTCCAGCGCCTACGACCGACGTGGGGCAAGCATCAGGTACCGCAGCACGTGGAAGAGCTGTCTGCCGTGTTTCCAAGCGATCCCGCGCGGTTTCTGAATCGAGCGCGTCTCTGCGGGAACCTCTCCGATCCTCGCCCCGTTGGCGGCCGCCTCTAACACGAACGTCCCACAGGTACAGGCCGTGTCGAGATCGAGCGACACGGCCAGTTCGCGACGGAGCGCGCGAAACCCCGTACCCGAGTCCCGCACGTCGATCTTCAACCGCGCCAGTTCGTTGAGTAGCCGTTCCGAGGGGCGCGGAATGGTCGATCTGGCACCGAGGACCAGATCCAACTTGCCGTCTCTGACCGGTCGAACGAGACGGTCGACGTCTTCGGGACGGTGTTCCCCGTCGGCGTCGAACGTGACGACGATCTCGGACGTCGCCTCTCGGAACCCGCGTTTCAGCGCGCGGATATAGCCCGCGTTCTCCGGCTGTCGAACGACGTCCGCTCCCGCGTCCTCGGCCTCCGCCGCCGTGGCGTCCGTCGAGCCGTCGTCCACGACCAGCACGGCATACTCGTCGACGAGATCACGAACGACCGGCCCTATCCGACCCGCCTCGTCGTAGGCCGGAACGACAACGGTGACATCGTCCATGAGCTATATTGCCAACATCTGCTCCTATATGTATCGTGTATACGCCGGCTCCCAAGCACGGACTCAGCGAGCTACTGTAGTCCGCCGACTGGGACCTCTGAAGCAAGGGTATGGGGCCGGAGGGATTTGAACCCCCGATCGACTGATATCTCCGGTGCGCCTCGGAACTCCAGAGGGTCGTCAACGCGACCGATGATCAGTCGGCCGCTCGGTATATCAGTCTGGAGTGTCGTCCCGGGCGCAAGCCTCTGGAGTCAGTCGCCATGCCTGGCTTGGCCACAGCCCCGCGTGATCTCGCATTGGTCCGTTGCCGAAACGCGGATAAAGGGGTTTCGATCACGGACGATCCGACGACGTGGCGGCGGCGAGCGAACGCGCGCGACACGGCGGCGATCCGACCGGCGTTACTCTCGGTCGTCGTCGCTCCAGTCGCAGTCTTGGCACTTGTACCCGGTGACGAACTCGGTCACGCTCGGCATGTACCCGACCGAGATGACGTCCCCGCCGCACTCCGGGCAGTCGCGGTCGGCGTCTGCGATCGGTTCGGCCTCCAGCACGGACTCTCCTTCGATCAGCTCTGCGAGCTTCTCGGGCGTCACCATCCGCCCCTGAACGACGCGGTTCGACATACCGTCCGTTCGGGGTCGAGTACCTAAACCCCGGCGACACGCGGGGCGATCACGGAGCCGTGCGATCCGGGGCAGACGTCGGATATGTCGGTCGCCGGCTACACCGGGCTTACAGCCACGGCGCGCGGGAGTCGTCGTCGGTGAACGGGTCCGCCCCGTCGTCGTCGGCGTCCCGACTCTCGCCGCCGTTCGCGAGGACGGCGACGTCGTCGTCGACGATCGGGGAGGGCCCCTCAGGCGGCGCGTCGAGCGGCGGTTCGCTCGGCGCTTCCTCCGACTCTTCGTCGGCGTCGGTGGGGTCGGCGTCCGACTCGTCTGCGCCGTCGATGGGACCGTCCGGCGCGTCGTCGTCGGGCGCCTCGTCGTCCCCGGCGGCGCCCTCTTCTCCCTCCGAGTTCGGGTCGTACGCGAACAGGGTCGTCACCGCGAGCACCGCGAGCGCGACGGGCGCCTCCGTCTGCATGAGGTCGAACGGGCCGAGCAGGATCGGCAGCGCGAGCACGCCCAGCGCGACCGCGGAGCCGAACCGGAACCGATCGATGTCGACGCGGCCGCGGAGGTGCGGCGACAGCAGCGCGATCGACAGCGCGAACGCCACGCCCACGGCGGCGGCCGCGGTGCCGTTGACGACGTACTCGGTCGAAGTCCGCAGGGCGAACCCCGACGGCTCGAAGCTCGCGACGAGGCCGAGTCCGATGATCACGCCCGGGCTCGGCAGGTATTCGCCGATTTCCGAGCTAGCGGTCTTCGCGGCGATCGTCAGGATGACCAGCCCGGCGAACCGCTCGAAGACGGGCAGGTTGAGCAGCTCCTGGAGAGTTGGCGCGAGGGCCGCCTCGACGGCGGCGACCGGGATGATCACCGCGCCGATCAGTAGCACGGACGCGACCATCTCCCGACGGGTCCCGTCCATCTCCGCGAGGATCACCGCAGCGGTCGCGGAGCCGCCGAAGATCAGGATACCGGTCTCGACGACGCCGGTGGCCGATCCGAGGACGCCGGCGACGACGAGGGCGGGGAAGATGCCGTCGATGAGCGGCAGGACCATCACGGTCGCGAGCAACTTCGTCGCGCTCCCGACCTGCTGTTCTAATCGCAGGGCGACCGGGTGACGTGACGTGCTCATTTAGGGACGATAGCCCTGACCGTCGGGGTGGCGGTGGGACGCGTGCGACTCGCAGTGGTCTGGGGACCAGCACGCGGAGTCCACGCCGCGGGAGGTCCGACGAGCCCATGTAAAGGGTTTGCGCGGATTGCCGGCTGTGAAGCGGACGCCGAGGTCGGCGTTCGACTGGCCGGCGATACGCGCGTTCACGGGACTGTCGGAGTCCATACCTGATATACGTGTTTCGGTCGCGTTAAAGGTTGTGTGAGACGCGTCCGCATGACACGACGTATTCACGGTGAACGCGCGGCTCCGACGAGGAACCGTCGCCGCTTTCGGGGCTTCTCCGATCATCTCTCGGCTCCGGCTCTCACTCCGGACGCAGAGCGGCTTCGACGGGCCGAACGGACTCAATCGTTCTCGAACCGATCGCGTCTCGGCCGATTGATAACCATGATCATGTATATAATGGGGATTCGAATGTGAGCAACAACCACGTCCGTGCCGTCTCGCAACGCTTTTCATCGGCCGTTCATGACGGATTATATGGCGACAGATTCTGGCCGATTCTCGGCGAAGCTCGATGTCCCGGAAGCGCTGACGTTCGACGACGTGCTCCTCCGTCCGAAAGAGAGTCGGGTCGAGCCCGACGACGCGGACCTGACGACGCGCGTGTCGAAGCACGTCGAACTCACCGTCCCCGTGCTGTCGGCGGCGATGGACACCGTCACCGAGAGCGACCTCGCGATCGCGATGGCCCGCGAAGGCGGCCTCGGCGTCCTCCACCGCAACATGACCGCCGAGGAGACGGCCGCCGAGGTCGAGCGCGTCAAGCGCGCGCACGAGCTCGTCATCCGCCGCGAGAACGTCGTCACAGTCTCGCCCGACGACACCGTCCGCGAGGCCGACGAGGTGATGGAGCGGCAGGGCGTCTCCGGCGCGCCGGTCGTCGCCGACGACGACACGGTCCTCGGTATCATCTCCGGAACCGACATCCGGCCCTACCTCGAAGTCGGCGAGGACGACGCCGTCCGCGAGGCGATGACCGACGAGGTGATCACCGCCCCGGACGACGTCGATGCGCGCGAGGCGCTCGAACTGATGTACGATCATAAGATCGAGCGCGTCCCCATCGTCGACGGCGACGAGCGGCTCGTCGGGCTGGTGACGATGCAGGGGATCCTCCAGCGCCGCGAACACGAGGACGCCGCCCGCGACGACCGGGGGCGCCTGCTCGCCGGGGTCGCCGTCGGCCCCTTCGAGGAGGAGCGCGCCGTCGCGGCGGATCAGGCCGGCGTAGACGTCATCTTCATCGACTGCGCGCACGCCCACAACCTCAACGTGCTCGACTCGGCGGAGGCGATCAAAGCGACCGTCGACGCCGACGTGGTCGTCGGCAACGTCGGCACGCGCGAGGCCGCCGAGGCCGCGGTCGACTTCGCCGACGGGCTGAAGGTCGGCATCGGACCGGGCTCTATCTGTACCACGCGCGTCGTCAGCGGCGCGGGCATGCCCCAGATGACCGCGGTCGCGGAGGTCGCGGACGTCGCCGCCGAGCACGACGTGCCCGTGATCGCCGACGGCGGGATCCGGTACTCCGGCGACGCGATCAAGGCGATCGCGGCGGGCGCGGACGCCGTGATGCTCGGCTCGTACTTCGCCGGCACCGACGAGGCCCCCGGCCGCGTCATCACGATGCAGGGGAAGAAGTACAAGCAGTACCGCGGGATGGGGTCGGTCGGCGCGATGAAGTCCGGCGGCGGCGACCGCTACCTCAAAGAGGAGGACGAAGACGAGGAGTTCGTCCCCGAGGGCGTCGAGGCGGCGACCCCGTACAATGGGAGCCTCGCCTCCGAGCTCCACCAGCTCACGGGCGGGATGCGCTCCGGGATGGGGTACGTCGGCGCGGAGACCGTCCCCGACCTCCACGAGCGCGCGGAGTTCGTCCGCGTCTCGACCGCGGGCCAGAGCGAGAGCCACCCGCACGACGTGATGATCACGGACGAGGCGCCCAACTACAGCCCGGACGAGTAACCGGAACCGACCGCCGACCGAGCGCGGTCCCTGTCGGGTCGCCCCCCACCGCGTCGCGCTGCGCCTCGTCGACTCCGGTCGCGTCTCGTCCGATCGCGTCCGGCCGAGCGACCGATCAGCGTGGCGCTTCGAAGAGGTATTTTAATATAGCCAGCGGAGAGACGAAACGTGTGAGCGAACACCCCCTCGCTCCCGTCATCCATGAGTGAGCAACCGCCGCTGGTCCTCGTGGTCGAGGACGAACCCGATCTGGCTGACCTGTACGCCGCTTGGCTCGGCGACGAGTACCGCGTCCGGACCGCGTACGGCGGCCGCGAGGCGCTCGACCAACTCGACGAGGTCGACGACGAGGTCGACGCGATCCTCCTCGACCGACGCATGCCGGGTCTCTCCGGCGACGAGGTCCTCACGGCCGTCCGCGAACGGGGCATCGACTGTCGGGTCGCGATGGTCACCGCCGTCGAGCCAGACTTCGACATCCTCGAGATGGGGTTCGACGACTACCTCGTCAAGCCCGTCACGAGCGAGACGCTCCGAGAGACCGTCGAAGGGCTGTTACGGCGCGGCGAGTACGACTCGGAGGTCCAAGAGCTGTTCTCGCTGACCTCCAAGAAGGCGATGCTGGAGTCCGAAAAGAGCGCCAGCGACCTCGCGGACAACGAGGAGTACCAGCGGCTCACCGGTCGGATCGACGAGCTCCGCGAGCGGGCCGACGAGTCGCGCGACGCGGTCGCGACCGACGACGAGGACTACGAGAAGCTGTTCCAAGACTTCGACGCCGACGGGTAGTCGGCGACCGAACGGGTTCGAGAGGGGGCGCCGCGGACTCTTTATCAGCGATCCGGCCGAAGGCGTGTTCGTATGCGCGTCCGGGACCTGCCGCTTTCGTCACGCGTCGTCGACCACTTCGCCGAGCGCGGCGTGCGCGAACTGTACCCGCCGCAGCGCGCGGCGGTCGACGCGGGCGTCTGCGAGGGCGCCGATGTCGTCGCGGCGGTGCCGACCGCCTCGGGCAAGACACTCGTCGCACAACTTGCGCTCCTGACCGCCGACGGCCCCGGGCTCTACGTCTGCCCGCTCCGCGCGCTCGCCCGCGAGAAGTACGAGACGTTCGCGGCGCTCCCCGGCGTCGACGTCGGCATCTCCACCGGCGACTTCGACGCGACGGGCGAGGCGCTCGCCGGCAACGACGTGGTCGTCGCTACGAGCGAGAAGGTCGACTCGGCGATCCGCAACGGCGCCTCGTGGGTCGACGCGCTGGCCTGCGTCGTCGTCGACGAGGTCCACCTGCTCGGCGCGACGGGGCGCGGACCGACCCTCGAAGTGACGCTGGCGCCGCTCCGCCGCCGGAATCCGGCCCTCCAGACCGTCGCGCTGTCGGAGACGGTCGACCACCCCGAGGCCACCGCCGACCGGCGCGCCGCCGCGCTCGCGGCGCCCGCGTGGCCGCCCGTCCACCTGCGGCCC